>CAZYFL010000259.1:0-3787 GCA_964646805.1 uncultured Elusimicrobiaceae bacterium
GGGAAACCACGCAAGGGTTTCCTCGGCCCGGGTGCGCAGGGCAAGCCCGCCGCCGCTCGCAACGACACGAAGGGAGCAGAGTAGTTATATTATAAAGATATAAATAAAGTAGAATTTTATCAGGAAATCCGGAGGAAAAAATGAAACCCGATGATTTTATTAAATTTATGGAAAAGGTCAAAATGTATGACCTTACCCAGCCGCTGAGCATACATACTCCCCCGTGGCCCAGCTACATGCCGCTGCAGCTCCAGTATTTTAAACGCATAGCCGGCGCGCACATGGGGCAGGGCGCTAACGGTCAGATAATGACCACTTCTAACCACGTTGGCACGCACATGGACGGAGAGATACATTTTTACAGCGCCGGCCGCGCTATAGGCGAAGTTCCAATGAAGGAATGGGTAGGCAGCGCGGTTGTCGTGGACATTTCCAAAGATGTGGGAGATTACGACCTTTATGAACCGGAACTCCTTATGAAACGCGCCGACGTCCGCAAAGGCGACATCCTTATTATAAATACCGGCTATCACAAATACGCCTGGTATGAAAAAAATGTTTGCGACGAGGTACGCTATTTCTGCAAGCATCCCGGCCCCGGCCCCAAGTTCTATAAGTGGGCGCTTGCCATGAAATTTAAGTGGATAGGCGTTGACTGCGGTTCCGCCGACCACCCCATGAATACCATTATCCGTAACTGGCACCCCAGGCTGTTCCTGGAAGCTGAAAATAAACTTAAGACCAAATACGGCAAGGCATGGGATGAAATGTTCCCGTTTGAAGAATATTACCAGGTTATGCACCTGAAACTATTCCCCAAACGCCTGGTGCACGCCGAGAATATAGGCGGCGAGATAGATAAACTTTCCAATAAGCGGTGCTGGCTCGGCTTCTTCCCGCTGAAAGGGATAGAACTTGAATCGTCCATGGGCCGCGTGGTGGCGTGGACGGTCTAACCTGAAAGTTGCAGTTGTAACTTTCAGGTTAGACTACACAGGGATCGTTTTTATGCCGATTACCACAGAATTTGAATACATGAGACCCAAAGATATGGATGCAGCTCTCCATGCCTTTTCGCTTTACGGGGAAAAGGCCAAAGCCCTTGCCGGCGGCACCGACCTGCTTGTTCATCTCAAAGAAAACCTTTCCCTCCCTGAAATGGTGGTGGATATAAAGGCTCTTGATGAACTTGGCGGTATGGCGTTGAAAGGCGATGCGCTTCGCATAGGCGCATTGGTCACTTTTTCCGATCTGATAGATTCCCTCCTCATAAAGCGCAAATTTCCCCTGCTGTGGGAAGCCGCGCTTACTGTTGCTTCAGTGGGCGTTCGCAACCGCGCCACTCTGGCGGGAAATATATGTTCCGCCGTCCCGTCCGCTGATTCCGTCCCGGCGCTGGCGCTTTATGATGCCGTGGTGCTTACCCTCAGCCTGAAAGGCGGGCGTCGCGTGCTAATAAGCGAATGGTTCACCGGGCCCAGGAAGACTGCGCTGCGGCCGGAAGAGATTGTGACGGCCCTGGAGCTGAAGCTTCCGGAAAAGAAGCATGCCGGCTGCTATATGAAACTTTCCCGCTACGAGGGCGAAGATTTGGCCCAGGGCGGCATTGCCGCACTGGCCTTCTCCGATAATACATACCGCGTGGCCGCCTGCGCGTTGGGACCAAAGCCCGCCCGTTGCCCAAAAACGGAAGCGGCGCTCAACGGAAATAAGTTGAGCGAAAAACTGATCTTAAAAGCGAAAGGAATTATTCTTGAGGAGGTCTCCCCCATCGCCGATATACGCTCCTCCAGGGAATACCGCCTGCACATGACGCAGATAATGCTCGGTCGCGCGCTGGAGATCGCGGTGGCCCGCCTCTCCGGGAAAGGCCCAAAGTATGGGACGGAGAACAGCTGTTAAATCTCATGAAACCGCACAATATACAATTTGAACTGAACGGTGGGAAGGTCGCGCTGATTGTTGAACCCGGAGATGTGTTGCTGGATATGCTGCGCGGCAAGCTCGGAATAAAAAGCCCCAAGGTGGGTTGCGACCGTGGCGACTGCGGCGCCTGCACGATACTTATGAACGGCAAGACAGTGCGTTCCTGCCTAGTGCTGGCTGTGGAAGCGGACGGGGCGGAGATTGTCACTTTGGAGGGAGCCAACAGCCGCAAGTGGACACGGAAGCTGCAGAAAAAATTCCATGAGAAGAACGCCTTCCAGTGCGGTTTCTGTGCGCCGGGAGTGATACTTTCCGCCACCGAGCTGCTTGAAAAAAATTCCAAGCCTACTGTCTACGAGATCAAGAAAGCCATAGCCGGCAACCTCTGTCGCTGCACCGGCTATGAGCCTATAGTGGAAGCCATAGCCGAAACGGCTAAGGAGAAGTGTTAATCGTATGACTGAAGCGGAAGTTAAGCAGATGGATATGCTGCGGATGAAGACCCCTGAGCAACGTTTCGCCATGATGGCGGACCTGATTGGCGCGCAGTTTGACGCTATGAAAGCCGGGATAAAGTTCCAGAACCCTGAAATTACGGATACCGAGCTGGAAAAGCTCTTTAAGGAGAGATTACGCAGAATATATTCACTGAAACACTAACCTGGATATCCGGGAAATTGGATAGTCTTGGTATTGCCTATATGGTGACTGGCGGTTCCGCTGTTTCTTTTTGGGGCCAGATAAGAACCACGGCAGATATAGACATGGTTATTCAGATACCCCCTTCCAGGATTTTAGAACTTGTGGCGGAGTTGAAAGACGAAGCCTACATAGACGAGGAAGATCTAAAACAGGCAGTTTCAACAAAGCGGATGTTCAATGTGATTTATAACGCCACAGCTTTCAAAGTTGACTTTGCGGTTATGGATGAAGCAAACCCGTATGCGAAAGAAGAGTTTTCCAGGCGCAAAAAACTGGAGATTGCCGGGCGACCCTTATGGGTCATATCCCCGGAGGATCTTGTCCTGTCGAAACTTCGCTGGATGCAATCGACCGGCGGCTCCGAACGGCAGTTGCAGGACTGCCGCAGCATAGTTGAATTAAACAAAGGCAGGCTGGACGAAAAATATATGGAAAAATGGGCACAGCAGATAGGCGTAGAAAAAGAATACCGCGCCTTGTAAAAAAAGCGGGACACTAGTGCTCCTCCCGGTTCCACCGCCGCCGTTTTTGTGCCTTTTCCGGCCCCAAAAATCAATTTCAAAGCGACAATAGGCTGTCGGGTTGTTGATGTATACTATTTCAATATCTTAGCCAGGAGTTGGCGCATGAAAAGCAAAAACGAAGCTGCCATGAGTGAAGAGATAACTATTTTGGCGCGGTGGTAAAGAAGTCCATAAAGCCCGAGATCTTCCACTTGGCTGCCGCTAACAAGGCGGCGAAAATTGGAATTTAAAATGGCAATTCGCTATATAAAGGAATATAATCATGCATTAGCAGTCTGCTGAAAAACCCCCTTTCGGGGTCTTTTGGCAACTTTTGGCCTGCGCCTTCGTGCCGCTCAACTCACAACCTCCGTCGAGGGTGCTCGTTTCGCGGCGCTTCGGCTCGGCTCAAAATCTGCTCAAAATCCTCCCGAGTAGGGTTTTTCAGCAGACTGTTAGGGGTTTTTTGAAAAACCGTCGTTTCATCGGTAATTTTTTCGGAGACAAAATGCCCAAAACCGCAACATCTGACAGCAAGGCAAAAAAGCAGGAATCCTTTGAGGCTTCCCTTTGGCAGTCCGCTGATAAACTGCGCAAAAACATGGATGCCGCCGAGTACAAGCATGTGGTGCTCGGCCTGGTCTTTCTCAAATACA
>CAZYFL010000260.1:0-3721 GCA_964646805.1 uncultured Elusimicrobiaceae bacterium
AAGCTGTTGGAGGCCTATTCGCGGGCTATTCTGAATTCTGACTCCTGAATTCTGGATACCAGTAGTTACGAAATTCCGGTAAAATGGGTAAAATCTTTTCAATAAACTGCAGCGCGGACAAGGGCGTGCCGAAAGAGCGGGCGCAGAAAGCCGTGCTCGTGAAAAGCCACGGCATAAAGGGCGACGCCCATGCCGGCGCCGGACTGCGCCAGGTCAGTCTGCTGCCCATGGAAAGCGTCCGCGGCCAGATAGAAACCGCCAAAGCCAGAAACGCCGCCGTCCGGATACGTCCCGGCATATACGCAGAGAACATCACCACCGAAGGGATAGACCTCTCCACCCTCAAACCTGGCGACAGACTCCGCGTAGGCAGAACAGCCGTACTCCAGGTCTCAAAAATAGGCAAAGAGTGCCACAAGCGCTGCGCCGTCTATCACCAGGTAGGCGACTGCATAATGCCCCGCGAGGGCATCTTCGGTGAAGTAATAGAAGGCGGCGAAATCGCTGTGGGAGACGTGGTGGAAAGGCTAAAGGACGGAATGGGCGACATCGTAAATATTGCCGTATTAACCTCAAGCGACCGCTGCTCACGGGGCGAGGCGGAAGACGTGAGCGGCAAACTCATTTCCGAAATGGTAAAAACCATAGGCGGCCGCACTGTCGTCTGCGATATAGTGCCGGACGAAATAGCCGCAATAAAAGAAAAACTTCTGTATTACTGCGACAACCTCAAGGTAGACGTGGTCATAACCACCGGCGGCACGGGTTTCAGCGACCGTGACGTCACACCGGAAGCCGCCGGCCAGGTAATAGAAAAAATCATTCCCGGTCTGCCTGAACTAATGCGCGCCGAAGGTCTTAAAAAAACGAAAAAAGCCGCCCTTTCGCGCGGTATAGCAGGCATACGCAAAAACACCATCATCATAAATTTACCGGGCAGCCCTAGGGCGGTAAAAGAATCCCTTGAAGCCGTCTTGCACCTCATTCCGCACTCTTTAGAAATGCTGAAGGGCGGTGGGCACTAATGAAAATAACGGTAAAACTTATAGGCCCGCTAATTTACGAGGCAGGGTTCAGCGAGAAGGCCCTGACGCTTCCCGTAGCAATAACGGTTGGGGAACTGTCGGCCCAGGTAAAGATAGACAAGAAGCGGGCCGTCATAATCACGCGCAACGGCAAGGCTGCCGCTTCCGGCGACGCGCTTAAGGACGGCGACCGCGTGGTCATCTCGTACATCTACTCCGGCGGATAGGTTAATGGCCGCAACAGCCGTCGCACTTATGGCCGCCGGGGTTGATGGGACAACCGCCGCCGGAGGCTGAGGAGCCTTTCTTCAGGCCCGGGATGTCGTTGGAAATCTTGACCACCTTGCCGAGCTTCTTGTCGTAGACATAGCGGCCGGTGGCTGTTTCTTTTTTATTTCCTTCTTTAGGTTCGGACATAAATTTTATTTTTTGAGACAAATTTACCGATAGGCTTATAGACCTTAAAAGTAACTACTCAGGTAGACAGAATTCAGGAGTCAGAATTCAGAATAGCCTGCGAATAGGCCTCCAACAGCTACACCACCAAATCCTCAAATCTCGTCGCCGCCATCCTCATTCTGACTCCTGAATTCTGACTTCTGGCTACCTGAGTAGTTACCCTTAAAAGCGGATTATATTCCGGAAACTTACTTTCTCCCGCTTTGGAACTTCGGCTCTAAATCTGGTGCGCCCGCCTGGAATCGAACCAGGACAACCAGCTTCGCAGGCTGGGACTCTATCCGTTGAGATACGGGCGCAGGAAACCGGAAGACTATTTTATAACTTATACGGAGGGGACAACAATGCCTGCTTGCCCGCTTCCCTCACATTCCCAGCAGTCTTTTCCACCAGTTTTTTTCTTCTTCCCTGGCCTCGGGAGACTGCTCGAAAACAGGATGCTCTACATGGTCCTTGTATACAGGCATTCCAACCCGGAAGGTCGAACCCCGGCCGTGCCCGCTTTCCAGCGTAATCCTGCCTCCCTGCATTATAACCATAGCCTTGGTAATGGAAAGGCCCAGGCCGGTCCCTCCCACTTTTTCGCCGGCGGCTACCTGCACGAATTTTTCAAAAATCTTGCCCTGGTCTTCCTTCTTAATGCCGCAACCGGTGTCCTTCACCGAGAAGAAAGAGAAGTCGCCGAGCGCGTCCTTGCCGGCGTCAGCCGAGACCTCTATGCTCCCGCCCTGCGGCGTGAACTTTATAGAGTTGGAGATGAGATTTATAAGCACCTGCACGGTGCGGCGCTTGTCGGCGTAGATGTTCCGCACTCCCGGCTCGCAGCTGACGGAAAGGTTTACGCCTTTCGACGCGGCCCAGGCCTTCATGGATTCTACGGCCTCTTTGGCCGTCTCCTCAGCGGAAACATTCTCCTTGTGGAAGACCAGCTTACCGGATTGCAGCTTTGAAAAGTCCAGGATGTCCGTGATTATGGAGTTGAGGCGCTCGGTGTTGCGGATGGCGGTATTAAGAATCCGGCGGCCGGCAGTTTCCTCTTTCGGGACGTCGCGGCCCATCAACTCCAGCGCGGCCTTTATGGAAGTGAGCGGGGAGCGCAGTTCGTGCGTCATGTTGGTTATAAATTCCTGCTGTAGCTGCTCCACCTGTTTCAGTCTGGCGGCATCCGTGGGGATGGAGACCGTGCCCACTATCTTACCGTCCTCGTTCTGAATTATGGCGGTGGCCTTTTTTACCGTTTCCGCCAGTGCGGCGGAACCGCCCTTTTCCATCTCTTTTGAAATATCCGTCCTGCTGTCGGAGCTGATTTCTTTGGCTAGGGAGACCACCTGGTTTTCCAACTGGGAAAGATCCATAATTTTCTTACCGGAAAGTTCAGCCAAAGGTTTGCCGGAAATGACCTCCGCCTGCGGATTCATCATTAAAATATTGCCGTTCCTATCCACCACCACCACGCCGTCCGCCATGCTGGTCATCACGGATTCGGTGCGTATGATGTCGTTTTCCACCCGCTTTTTTTCGCCCCGTATGCCTTCAAGGGCCTTGTTTATGCTGGCCTCTATCTCCCTTCTGAGCTTGTCCGCCAGGATTTCCATTATGCGGCGCTGTTCGGCGGGATCGGCGGTGAGGCGGGCTATCACGGTCTCAAGGGCCGTTTCAAGACTCTGGTCCGAAATTTTTTCGGCTACGTTTGCGAAGGGGGCGATGGCCTGTCGCCCGGGTTGCGTCTCCGGCGCCGGGGCAGGGTCCGCCTGCGGCTGGACTGCGTCCACCTTGGCGTAAACCGCTTCGCTAAGGTTTATTTTTTCAACCCCGCGCTCTTTAAGAAAGGCTCTGGCCTCGCCCTTAAATGCCTGCACCTGGCAGAGCGCCAGCAGGTCCTCTCCGGAGACGCCAGGGGCGAAGGTTATGGTTTGTATGCGGGACTTTGTGAACAGGTTTTTCAGCGAATTGGGCAGCTTATCCGAGGCAAGCAGCGGCGTGCTGTTTATAAGCAGCTTATCGGCGTCCAGCGTTATTGAGAAACTGCCGCCGCCGAGAGATCCGGAAATCTGCCCCAGCAACGCCTCGCCCTCGCTAAGCGCCTGCTTAACCTGCGGGTGGTCCGGCTTATAAAGGTTTATCTGCACCAGCGCGCGGGTGAAGACCTTCAGAAAATTAAACCAGAGCGGCCTGGGGTCCTGTGTTTCGGTCATAGGCGGAAGAGGTTTTTCCCTTTGAGTCCCCTGGTAGCGTTC
>CAZYFL010000261.1:0-3699 GCA_964646805.1 uncultured Elusimicrobiaceae bacterium
GCAGGCCAGCAGAAGCAGAAACAGGAAGGCTCCCTGGAAAATAAAACCGCCGCAGTCTATGAGCGCCCTTCTGATGAGGCCGACTTTCTCAACACCGGAGACGTTTGTGTAGAAGATGGGATATATGAGATAGACTGAAAAACCTATGGGCCGCAGGCCTATACCCGAAGCCATGGCGGCGAAGGAGTGGCCCAGCTCGTGCACAAGGCTGCCGAGTATAACCAGGGCGACCGCCAGGCCGCCTCCAGTGGTTTCTGTCAAAGGGATGGGGAGCGCTTTTCCGGGCCCGGCGAGCAGTAGCAGCATTCCCCACAACAGGCCGGCGGCCGCGCCGGCGGCGAGAATCCGTATAATCCTATCTGATACGGCCTGGCCGGAGATAAAAAACCTGAGAAACCTTTCCTGTAATTGCGCGGAAAGCAGTTTTATCTGCGGCGCCAGTACCATTTTTAAGATGTCTTTCCTGGAACGCTTTTCTTTTTCCCGCAGCGCTCCGAGTGAAACGAGCTTGCTGAATATCTTTTGTGGATCGTTCAGTCCGAGTCCGGTCAGAGATTTCAGATACCCGTCTTTCATGTCCGTCTCCGGGAGATTAGCCGCCAGCCAGGCGGTTTCTTCTGCCAGATGATAACAGGAAGTATCCGTTATCGCCAGGATTTTATCCTCGCTTCTTACGGAATACGCCTTCTTCAAGTGATTCTCGTATGTTATCGCGCCGGCAAGGCATACTTTATCCATGAGTAGAGGGGTTAGTTTCAACGGGTGTGGCGTTCCTTTTGTTTTTCGGTTGTTGACGTCTCTTCTGATAAGCCAGTTTTAAACCGTCGAGGATGACCTGTTTGATATCCTGGCAGTGGGGTTTAAATAGGTCGCCCGTTTTGGCGCGGCACCTTACGCCGCATTGCCCGCCGCAGGCCAGCGCCACTGAACACTTCAGGCATTCGTCTATATTGGTTATATGCCTTGTTGTATATGTGTGGTGCAGGGGGAAGAACTCAACGCCGTTATCGGAAATACGCCCCACGCGGTACTCAGGGTAGCCGGCCTCCTCGAAGCAGGCATAGAGATCGCCGAAGGGGTCCACCACCAGCGTACGCTGCATGGTCTGCATACAGAAACATGTATGGGTCAAGCCGATTCCCTTTTCCAGGTTGAACAGATAGCTCATTTCATTGGCGCGGAGGCTTACCGGATGTTCCAGGTCTATCCCGAGGGTGAAAACCTGGGACGATAATTCGGCAAGATCCATAAAGTCCGTGGCCTCCACTTCAGCCAGGTTGTCGTGCAGGGGGCTGGCGTAGATACTTGCGTATTTATTACCCAGAATATCCTTTTCCTTGAGTTCTTTGATCAGCTGCGGGATAGATTCAAGTGTGCGCCGGGCCAGATTGAGCCTTATGTGTACCCGTGTTTTGCGCTTGAGCAACATGGAGATATTTGACGTGATCTTATCAAAGGTCGCTTCTCCGCTTAAGGGTATGCGGGAGTGGTCATGCAGCTCTTTGCTGCCATCCAGCGATATCTGGACGCGATTCACAAAGCCGGGACCTTCCCCGAAGATATCAGGTATTTTATCCACCATTGTGGCGTTGGTTATAGCGTTGGATAACATGCCGTACTTCTTTGTATAGCCGAGCGTTTTGCGGATGACAGGTTCGTTAGCCGGCAGGAACGGCTCTCCCCCATAAAAGGAGATATTGAAGTTTTTGCGGACCGCTCCGGGAATCAGGCTGGTAAGGTTCTTCTCAAAGATGTTCTCAACCAGTTCCGGCGTCATCACCGCCTGCGATTTGTGCGGGCGGTGTTCCTGTTGGTAGCAGTATTTGCAGGTTAAGTTGCAGTTGTAGCTCATCAGCAGCATTATTCCGCCGGACCTCGAGCCCGTTTCCAATTTTTTATGGACTGCCGCGGAATACTCCTTGAACCTGGCCAACTCCACCTCAGGGGATAGGGCTGTGATGTGCCCGCGTTTAAGAAGCAGCGTGATCTCGGCGGGACCCAGCGCGGCTAGGCGCGCAGGGTCCCCGGACCTGAAAATATCAGCCAGTTTCTGAGGGACCTCGTCGAGGCAGCCATTCATTCCGTTGAACAGCAGCGCCGGGCCGCCGAGGTCCAGCACGTTCAAATACCGGCTGATATTGTATGCCATAAGATATCCATTTTTCTTTATTTCTCCTGCGAGCAGGCCTTGGACTGAACGCTTTTTTGGGCGAAGATCTCGCAGATATGTTTTTTATCCTGTGCGCTGTCCACCGCGATAGGTGTGACGCCGTAGGCCAGATCCAGGGACTCGGCGGCGGCGCCGTATTCCTTCATCTTGAACAAAGCGCGGCATTTGTTCACATAGAGAGCGGCGCGTTTGTGCGGTGTGACCGAGATGGCTTTATCCAGATCCTCCACAGCTTCGGGGTATTTCTTTAACTGCAGGAGGGAGGCTGCACGTCCGAAATAGGCGTCGGACATGAAATAGGCGTTGATTTCTGAGTACTTGCCGCCGGGGGGGACGCCGTTGGGGTACTTCAGTTCAAGCGCCTTCACTATAGTGGAATACTCTTTATAGGCGCCTTTGAAGTCCTTCTTCCAGAAGTTTATATTCCCCTGGTGATAATTGATAGCGTACGGCTCTTTGGTTTTAATTTCCGGATTATTCTTCAACATCTCGTCCAGAGCCCGCTGGGCGGAGACAGGGTCGTGTTTCGCTATGGCTTTACTGATTTCCCTGCCGTAGCGTTTAGTACGGGACTCCCCTATCAACTGGCGCACCTTGTCCCAGACGCCGGCGGCGTCCTCTTCGAAGCTCCCGACCGATACTTCCATGGGCACGGCTAGATCCCGCGGGGCCGGCTTATTTTCTGCGGCGAAGGCCGGGCTTGCTATAAACATCGCGATCAATAATGATTTCATAATTAATTCTCCTGTTGTCTTTGGTTTTTAAACATTCATCTGCACTTAATGCCTACCCGCGGTAAGGACGGCAGTTGAAGTAACCCTGCGGGCCGACGCAGTCGCAGGTGTCCGAGAAGCAGGGGATAACCGGTACATCAACATTGCAGGCGTCGGGACTGCAAAAGCTTGTGCACGGCTGTTCGTAATTGCCTTGGCCTTGATTGCAGTTACAATCGTCCTCATCACAAACATCGACAAAGCACTTATTTATGCCGATATTCATTATAGGCAGCGCCTCGAACTCCAGGCGGTCCTGGGCCTTCTCAAGGGTTAAAACCTCGCCGTATGTAAAGTTTAAGGACTTTATTATGATCTCGTTATTCATTTTACTATTTCCTCCCCTGCGTGCTTTGTCTGCTTACTGCCGGGCGGGGGAATTGCTCAGCCGCCCACACCCTTGTATAGAGCAATATTCATGCCAAAGCCGCGAGATGGGAGAAAAAGAGGGGTTTATTTGGAGTACTATCATCGGATGGAAGGGGGTATATTTAGCGGGCAGGGAAGTTTTGGAGAGCTGTGACAATGGCCCGCCATGAGACTGTCCGGCCCCATATTGAAACCACATGGTCCCGTTTTGGGGCTATTGCCCGGTTATTTGCTATCATTTTCACACCGAACAGGGGGGAACCTTTCATGGATAAACTGAAGATATTGGTCATTGAAGACGACAGGCTGGCGCGCGAGGTTATGGCGGGCAGCCTGGCCGGCCAGGGGGTGGACTTTGCCGCGGACAGGGTCTCGGCCGAGCGTAAG
>CAZYFL010000262.1:0-3691 GCA_964646805.1 uncultured Elusimicrobiaceae bacterium
AATTGTTCCTAATGACGTATTTTTATAAAACCCGTTCTGCGGGAATGTCACCCTTGAAACAGCGGGCGTGGTATCAATTACAACCTCTTTGAACGAATCCCCCGTTCCCCCCGGATAAGAACCGATATTTGATGGGATCGCGTTATCCCACGCCCTGACTTTTACGCTGTGTTTCTGGTCGGAAACATAATTTGAAAGCGTGTAATCCCACGCTTTGGTTACGGTATTATAACCATCAGGCTCAAATTCGCTTGTACCGGCTGTTGACCAGCCGCCGCCTGTCCAGTAATAAGTCGTATTTCCTTCCAATCTTGAGATTTGCAGTTTTAACTGGCCTATCCCGGAGATCCCGGCCGGGAGATCGGAAGCGGTGCCTGTAATAAACCAGGAGGCTCCGGGATTAACTTTCCCGTTGCCATCGCCGTCCTCATAACCGGTTATATCGGTCTGCGGCGCCTGATTGTCCCAGATAATGGTAAATGAAGATTCCGCGAGCGCGTAAATATACTGGGTATTCCCGCCCGGCAATGACTGGTCCTTCGCCCTGACCCTGACGACATAGCTGAAATCGTGCTGGAAATCGGCGCCTGAAGGAACTCTTGTATATGTGAAAGAGGAGACAGTCGCATTCGGGACATGAATTGTGGAAGTAGTCCAATAAATCAGGGATTCCTCAGCCTGTGCCGCATTCCAGCCGTTCCCATTCCAATATCTTTCAGGATACCCGCCCTGCGCGGGTCTTTTTATATGAATTTCAATCTTATCCAGTTTGCCCGCGTTCCCGCCGGCGCCTGCAATATCCCAGGCAGTGCCGATAATTGAACTTAAAGATGAACGAACCTGGAGATTCGCCGCCGCAACTGTTGAATTTACGGCTGTAAAATCCGTCAGTTTTGCCGTCGGCGTTGTTCTGTCAACCAGAAAATCAATTGCCGCGCTTGTCTGGACATTGGCGGCTTTATCGGTTGCCTTGGAAGTTATCCTGTACTTTACGCCGTCAGCCCAGTTAGGGAGCCCCGTATTCAAAGACCAGTTGCCTGCGGTCAGGGTAGTTGTCGCCCAGGCAATACTATTCTGCCAGCCGGAACCGACCGGATTCCAATATGTAGCGGAATAAGTCAAATCCTGAATTGTTATCTCAGCTTTATCCGCCAACCCCGGCGCCGTGTCGGAAGCGGTCCCTGAGATCTGGCTCAGAACCTGGTAAATACCGGAACCGGGTGCGGCCACGCCGGAATTCGGCGGCGTGGCGTCATAAGTGACAATATTCCCCGTTAAATCAATAACCTGCTCCGAACCTGCCGTTCCCATGCCCCTGGACAGGAAATAATATGAGGTATTATC
The DNA here is from genome assembly GCA_964646805.1 of uncultured Elusimicrobiaceae bacterium. Classification (GTDB taxonomy): domain Bacteria; phylum Elusimicrobiota; class Elusimicrobia; order Elusimicrobiales; family UBA9959; genus UBA9959. The sequence goes on from CAZYFL010000262.1 coordinate 1,345, forward strand.
CGTCCACGCCGATGTGGAGATATTGTCGGCCCACTCCCAGTAACGGGTTAAATCGCCTAGGATGCTTACGTTGCTTGTATTGAAATACACCCTTGCCGCGCTCTGAACCGAACCGGGAGCCGAGAACGAACTGCCATAGAAATAATAGCCGTCGCCCAGCCTTTCAACTGAAACTTTTATATCAGCCGTAGTTACAAAAGTGTATTTAGTCGCCTTGCCTGATATTACCTGCGGTTTTGAATTCAGATAGCTATTATTCACCGGACTTTCAATCCAGGTATCCGGATACGGCGCGCTATATCTGAAATTACGCTGCCAGATTGTAGTCTCGGTATTATTCGCTTTATCTACGCCATAAACACGGATTGAGTACCAGGCGTTATTCCACTGCCAGATGGCGGTTGGAAGCGTATAAGACCAGGTATTCCCGCTTAAAGTGATTGTTGAAACAGGCAGCCAGGTTGTGTTATTATTGGGCCAGGTTGCGCCATCGTATGAATATGTTATGGCGCCGCCCTGGCCGCTTGGAGTATAACCTATCTGCACCTTAACATAATCTACCACGCCTGGACTTGCATCCTGCACAGTCCCATTGATTTCACTCAACGCGATTACTCCGTATGTCTGCCCTTCCGCGGGCATTGTAATTGTTGAAATCGGCGCCGTGAAATCCGCCTTAATGCCGGTTGTCGTTGAATACAGCGTCTGGTAATTGTTTGCCTTGTCCTTCGCGTAAGCGTTTATTTCATAAATCTCGCCGGTCTGCCATGGAGTTGTTGCCGACTGCCACCAAGTGGCATTTGCGCTTAGCGTTCCGGATGAAGTTACCGCATTCCAGACCTCGGGCGCGCTCTGAACCGTCCAGGAAGAATCAGAAACACGCCAGTAGTGACCCGGCTTGACTCCGCTGACCTGCTTCGTTCTTACATAGACTTCCCCAACAAGTCCGTTCGGGCCGTCGGAAGAATCTCCCGTTATTTTCCCAGCCTGGCTTATGTAGCCGTTATCATAGGGATAGCTTATGGCGCTCGTCGGGCTTGAATAATCTATCCAGAACGTCCTGGCGGCGGCGCCGGGGTACGGTTCTGTCAGAAGCGCCAGGTCCCGGGCGCTTGTCTGAACATAATATGAGGTGTCGTCCAATAACCCCGCCGTTATAGCGATGCTCCAGGGATCTATTAACACCGCGTTGTTCTCCGTTTCAGGGGCCACAAAGTCGGCATCCACGGCCGACCACCACCGATTGTCGCTGTTCCTTCTCACCTTCACTTTCACCGACGTTATACCGCTTCCTCCCGGGTCAAAACTTGTTCCTGAAATTGTATAAGGCGCTCTGTTTGATATATATACCGCCGACGGAACCGTCACGCTTGAAATCGGAACGCCGGTATCAAATCTGAAGGTCTTTGTTGAATACTGATTGTCATAATTCAAAGCCTTGTCCACCGCACGGGAATTTATCTCATAATCAAAGCCGCTTGCAAAATTTATTCCATTCGGCGAACCTGGAGGGGTCCCTGTTGAAAACCAGAGCGAGTAAGAAGGCGTAACCGTGGACGAAACCACAAACCAGGCTGATTCAGCCTCCGGAACCGTATAAGTGTAATTCGTATCCGCCCATTTCCAGTAGGCGCTTCCTGTTACATGTTTAACCCGCATCTGAACTTCTTTTATCTCGCCCAGATTATTGCTGTCGGCCGCCGTGCCCCTTATGTAGGCAAGCGCGTTTATATAGCCGCCGGCTGGAACTGTTGTTATTGCTGCGGGCAGTTGTGTGTCATATACAAACTCCTGCGTCGCTATTGTGGAGGTGTTCCTGGCCACATCCATGCTCCTGGACTCCACGCGGTATTTTGTGTTTGTCACCCAGGTAGGTGTGGAGGTGCCGGTCAGATACCAGGTCTGGGCCGGCCAGTCATGCCCGCTGTCGTCCAGCCAGACCCTGCTTGTTGAAGTGAAATCAGCGCCGTTCCACCAGGCGGCGGCCGGCGGACTCTGCTGTATGGCTGTCTGCGCGTTTAACATGCCCGAACCGACATCGCTGGCCGTGCCGGTTATCTGCGCAAGGTTCTTTAGGAAGCCGGCGGTATTGGGATTACCCAGCAAGACAGCGGGTACCGTTGAATCATAATAAAAGTAGTTCGTGGCATATACGGCTAAATTGCCCGCTATGTCATACGAGCGGGCTTCTATGCGGTACTGCCGACCATTTACCAACGGCGGGACAGGGCTGAATTGCCATGCATCTTGCCCGACATATTGCCAACTGCTCTGGTTAACTACCCAGCCCGTTGTATGCCAGTATGAGCTTGTGGCTACTTCATACAACTGTATTTCCGTCTTGTTT
>CAZYFL010000263.1:0-3686 GCA_964646805.1 uncultured Elusimicrobiaceae bacterium
GGGGGTTGCCCCTCAATCCCGTGTGGGGCGCCGGGGCGGGCGCCCCCCGCCCCCCCCCCCCCGCCACTCGCAGTGACACAGAGGGAGCTGAGTAGTTACAAAAAGGAAAGGACATGAAATGTACAAACTGCGGGCAGGAAAACCGCCCAACCCTTAAATTCTGCAAAAAATGCAGCGCCGATCTCACTCTGCCGCCTGCCTGGTTTCCCGACTGGAAATGGCATTTAAGGACCCTTTCCTGGATATATCTGACGCTGATAGTCGGCTTCTTTGCCGTCAGCTACCTGCTGCGCAAGTTGCCGCCGCCATACAACCAGCGCCGGATGCCGCCGGAAATGACGCCCTGGCTTAACCCTCACAAGCTGCCCCCGCCATGACCGCCAAGGACGCGCTGATACTAAAGACCGCCAGAGGCGTGATAGCCGCGGAGAGCCGCGCCGTGGCCGGCCTGTCAAAAACGCTGGATGCCTCCTTCCTTAAAGCTGTGCGTCTCCTGGAAACCTGCTCGGGCAAGGCTGTCCTTCTTGGTGTGGGAAAGTCGGGCCTGATAGCGCGCAAGATAGCCGCTACGCTGGCCTCCACCGGCACCCGCAGCGTATATCTGCACCCTGTGGAATCGCTGCACGGAGACCTGGGCATGATAGCCTCCGACGACGTAGCCGTGGCGCTTTCCTATTCCGGCGAAACCGAGGAGACCGCGAAGCTCCTGCCTATACTCAAGCGGCAGGGCCTGCCGGTAATTTCCATAACCAACAACCCGGACTCCAGGCTGGCACGGTATTCCGACGTGACCCTGCGCCTGCGCGTAAAAGCGGAGGCCTGCCCCTACGACATGGTACCCACCTCTTCCACCACGGCCATGCTGGCTCTTGGCGACGCGCTGGCTGTAACGCTGATGACGCTGAAGGGCTTTGATAAAAAACGCTTCGCGCGCCTGCACCCGGGAGGCAACCTGGGGAAGCTGCTCAATTTGAAAGTCGCGGACCTTATGCGCAAGGGCAGGGAAAACCCCGTGGTGAGGGAAACCGCCAGCGTGGCCGCCGCGCTAAAAATTATGACGGCGACCAGGGCGGGCGCGGTCTCGGTCACCGGGGCCGGGGGAAAGCTGACCGGCTATTTTACCGACGGAGACCTGCGCCGCCGGCTCCAGGACGGATTCCGTAATTTGTCGCTTCCTGTAAAACTTGTAATGACCCGCAATCCGATGATCGTGCATCCGGAGACTATGGCCATGGAAGCCGCGCGGCTGGTCTCAGAAAAGAAAATAGACAATCTGCCGGTGACCGACGCCAAAACCGGCCGCCCCGTTGGAATAATAGACGAGCGGGACCTGCTGAAGGAAGGTCTGGGTTGAAGAAACTTGCCTCCCTCCTTTTACTGGCCCTGGCCGCCTGCTCGGACGCGGACATCCGCGAGGCCGCGCCCGGCGTCAGCCTGCTTAAAAACTTTTCCATGGCTGAAACGGCCGCCGGCGCTTTCACCTGGCGGCTGGACGCGGCTACAGGCAGGCTGGATGAAAAAAAGGGCGTAATCACTTTTACCGCGCCGCGCATAAAGTTTTATGACCAGGACAAGGTTTCCTCGGAGATAACCGCGCGCGCGGGCCTTTTGCGGACGCGGGAAAAAACCGCCGAGCTGAGCGAGGAGGTTGAGGTTGACGCGAAGAAAGACGGCATGCGGCTCAGTACCACGAAACTTTACTACAGCTCTGCGCGGGCCAAAATCTGGACCGGGGAGCCGGTGACCATCTACAAGGGCCGCACGGTGATAAAAGGCCGGGGGTTTACGGCGAACCCGGACCTTTCAGAAATTGAAATACAACGCCAGGAGACGCGGCTTGTCTCCCAATAACGGCATACAAGGAAGAACTATATTGTCCCGTCCCGTTTTGCACGGAACGGGACCCACGGGCAAATGAAACGCCTTCTATCCCTCATCCTTCTTCTTCTCCCCTGTTCCCTGCCGCCGCGCAGCGTGGCGGCAGATTCCTTAAAGGGGTCCGGGGCGGCGGAGGACTTCCTGCTGGATTCCGTGGTAAAGAGCGACACGTGGAAGATGGACCGGGCCAATGACCGTGAGATATTTGAAGGCAACGTCTCCTTCCGTAACCCGCGCTATACGCTCAAGGCTGACTACGCGCTGTACATCCGGCCCGCGCAGACGTGGAATATGCGGGGCTCCGTCTACATGTTGCGCCGCTTCGACGACAAGTCCCAGGTTGAGATGAATTGCAACAAGGCTGTGTACCTTGAAACCCTTGAAGAGGCTATCCTGGAGCGCGGGGCCATGCCGGTGAGGATGAAGTATACCGACCCCGGCGGGCGCGTGCTGAAGGGCCGCGCCGACAAGACCTTTGCGGAGAACAGGAAAGGGCTTATGAGTTTTGACGGGGACTTCGCCCTTTCCACGGAGAACCTGGACATGTACTCGCAGAAGGGCATTTATAACAATGCGGAGGGGACTTTCCTGATGTACGAGTCTACCCCGATGGCGGCCGGCAGCCGGCTGGATTATGATTTTGCCATAAATTCGGAAAGGATAAAATTCTTCAAAGATAGCCGCGACATAAAGTTCTATAATAGGGTTACCGGCTGGGTAAAAGACGTCGGCGTGAGCGGCATGACGCCCCCGGCTGTTAAAAAGTAACTACTCAGGTAGCCAGAAGTCAGAATTCAGGAGTCAGAATGAGGATGGCGGCGACGAGATTTGAGGATTTGGTGGTGTAGCTGTTGGAGGCCTATTCGCAGGCTATTCTGAATTCTGACTCCTGAATTCTGTCTACCTGAGTAGTTACTTATGAAACTTGAATGCGACCTTCTTGAAAAATCCTTCGGCCGCCGCCAGGTGGTCAACGGTATTTCGTTGTGCGTCAATCCGGGCGAGGTTTGCGGTCTGCTTGGCCCCAACGGGGCGGGCAAGACCACTACTTTCCATATGCTGGTCGGTTTTCTGGAACCGGACGCGGGAAAGGTTTTTATGGACGGGCGCGACGCGACTTCCGAACCGATGTACGCGCGGGCGCGCGGCGGGATAGGCTACCTGGCGCAGGAGCCTACGGTTTTCCGCGGGCTTACGGTGGCGCAGAACCTTGAGGCTATCCTGGAGCGGACTACCCCGGACAGAAAGGTCATGCGGGACCGGGTGGATTCCCTGCTGGGCGAATTCGGCCTGATGCAACTGAAGGACCAGAAGGCGTGGACGCTTTCGGGCGGCGAGAAGCGCCGGCTGGAAGTTGCCAGGGTGATGATAAACGACCCGAAAATCATCCTTCTTGACGAGCCTTTTGTGGGGATTGACCCTATTACCGTTAGCGAACTGAAGAAAATAATCCTGCACCTTAAGGAGAAGGGTATCGGGACGCTTATCACGGATCACAATGTGCGCGAGGCTCTTTCAATTACTGACCGTTCCTACCTTATCTACGACGGCCGGATACTTATAGAGGGCGACGCCAATACGCTGTTGAACGACCCTAAAGCCCGCGAACTATATCTCGGCTGGGACTTCAAGCTGTAAGGAAAGGTAAAGGCAAAGATACGTAACTACTCAGGTAGATAGAATTCAGAATTCAGGAGTCAGAATGAGGATGCCAGCGACAAGATTTGATGACCTGGCGGTGTGGCAAAGGTCGCAACAGTTTGTGCTTGCGGTTTAGCTGTTGGAGGCTTATTGGCAGGCTATTCTGA
>CAZYFL010000264.1:0-3682 GCA_964646805.1 uncultured Elusimicrobiaceae bacterium
GCAAGACGAGTCTATAGTCAGGTTTATGACGCTACAGGGCTGGAAGTAGGGAAATCTTATTGTAACCTTTCTGAAATAGGCTCTTTCTACAATATAGCGAAGAGATTACAGGGATATGACTGAAACTATACGGCGTACATCCATTTATACTCGCGGCGTATTGGCGCTGTGTTGCGGGCTCGTAGCCGTGCAGGCGTTCCCGCTGGCTGCGGGGGCCAATCTGGAGGAGAAGGCGCGCTATGAGAAGTTCCTTGAGCAGAAGGTGGAGGAGGTGTTGCTGAGCATGCTGGGCGTCGGCAAGGCCAAGGCGGCGGTGCAGGCGGCCATAGATTTTTCTTCCAAAGAGAATATTCTATCCGAGGGAGCGAAAAGCGCCGGAGAGAACTTGCCTTTTAAGTGGCAGAACATCAACAGGTCCGAAGGCGGAGCCGACTCACAGGAATTTTTACCCGGTTTTCCCGTCTCCTCAAGGTTTAACCCGACCCGGACGGCGGAGGGGGGCAAGGTGCAGCGTGAAATAGTGTTTCCGCAGGCGATGGTAAAGCGGCTTACGGTGTCTTTAGTGCTGAATGAGGATGTTCCGGACTCAGATGCGCAGAAGGCGCGGCAGGTGGTAAGCGACCTGCTGGCAATGGACCCGGCGCGCGGCGACGAGATAATAACGACTAAAGCGCGCTTCGCGCCCATCTGGTACACGCCTGAAACGATGAACATGTTGATGAAGTATGGGATAATAGCGGTGATAGCGATAGTGGGTATGATTATAGTGGGTATGGGATTCTTGAAAATGGCCGGAGCTGTTAACAATATGGCAGGGGCGGCGCAACCGCAGAAGATAAGCATGGAAATGGGCGGCGGCAGTTTTGACGCTCCCGAGCCCGGCGGGACGCTTGCGCTGGGGCATAAGCCCGCAGATCAGGAAAGTTCCGCGGAGCAGTCCGGCGCCAAGCCGCCCGGCGACGACGTGATTTTCAATGTAAAACCGGATAAACTCGGCCTACTGGTCGGTATGCTGGATAAGGACGAGCCTGCGGATATCTCGTTGATAGCTGTGCATCTGCCGCCGGCTCTCCGGAGCCGGTTTATAGGGCTGCTCCCCCCTGAGAAAGCTTCAGAAGTCGTAGCCAGCATGGCTAAAGTCAGGTTTGTGGACCCTGACATGATAATGAAAATAAAGGAGGAACTGGAGAGGCGGCTCAGCGGGGCGGTGGGCGGCTACGAGAGGGTGCTGGAAGTCATAGACCACGCTGATTTAAAATTAAAGGGACAGCTGCTTAAGAGCCTGAAAAAAAGCCACCCCGACGTGGCCGGCCAGGTGCGGCGTCGTGTGTTGCTGCTGGAGGACCTGTATCTGCTGGACGATAAAGATTTTGATATGCTGGCCGGCGCCATCGCGGTGGATAAATGGTCTTGCGTAGTCTGCCGGATGCCTGACGCGGCCAGGGAAAGGCTTAAGAGCCACATGGCCGCGCGCGCGTGGCAGATGCTGGAGCAGACCCTGAAATACGGGATGCCGCCTGAAGGCAAAATAGATGCGGCAGTGGAAGAACTGCTGGCCGCAGTCTGGAAACTTATAAACGAGGGCCGGATACAAAAGCCTGTAATTCCTTCAGCGGCCGCCATAGGCCATGATCTCTAACCTGAAAGTTGCAGTTGGTTCGTCTCACCGGCGAAAGCCGGTGCCCAGATTCAGACGAGACCTGGATTCCGGCCTCCGCCGGAAAGACGGAACAAAAATATTCGTCCACCCCCCGACGATTCTGATATTAGAATTGAAGTTTTCAGGCTAAGCCTATGAAAAAGATTCCCGGCGCCGGAGGTGGCGGTTTATGAATTCCGAAAACGAAGACGCGTCTCTTTTTTCAAAATTCAAGAAGGCGCCTAAGGCGCAGGAAACCGTAGCGCCGGCTCCGGCACAGCAGCCGGCGCCTTCCCAGTTCCCGCCGGCCCGGCGCGAAGACGGAAAGCTAGCCGCGCTTGAAACTGCGGTGAATGAACTCAGGGAGGAACTAGCCGCGCTGAAAACAGTTCCGCGCAAGGCGCCGGAACCTGCTAATCCGTCCCCTCCGCCGCCCGGGCCGTCTGACGGTTTTGTTGAGGAGTTACGGCGGGAGCTGACTGTTTCCGCCGAGGCGCGGAAACGTTCCTCGGAGGCCGAGGCGGAACTGGCCGTGCGTCTGGAACATTCTGAAAACCTTATTGCAGGGCTTAAAGTTTTTGTCTCCTCTCAACAGGCGCAGTTGAATAAATACGTTGAACAGAAGCTCGTTTCCGAAATGCTCGGCGAATATCTGCGCGACCAGGTGGCCGGCCTTAACATTAAAGTGACTGAGGCAGGGAACTCCATGAATCTTTCTCTTTCGGACATGTCCGCGAGGCTTACGGCCGACGAGGCTGTATATGGAAAAATGTTTTCGGAGGCGGAAGACAGGGTAAAGAGAAGTCTGGGCGGGGAGATAGTTGCGCTGGATGTCCGTTTGAAAAAGTTGCGGGAGAGCGTGGTATGGCTGGAGGATGAGTACAGGATAGTGATGGAAAGAAAGATCCGCGCGCTGGAGGGAAAATACGCCGCCTTTGAGGCAATCTCGGTCCGCATGGATACCATCAGTTCGGCCCTTAAAAATAAGTGTTGACAAAGTTTTTTTGTTTGTGGTATACTAATCGTGTCGCGTCAGAAGCCGTTCTTTCCGATGAGAAAAATAGTAGTTGACAAGGTTTGCGGTTTTCTGATACGATTAGGACTTACTTAACAGTCGCGAAAAGCAATCGCGCTGTTACAAATGACCTTTACCTGCGGAGCCTCGCCGCAAAGCAGGAAACGGTTTGTTCTCTAAAAAATTATGTATGAATGGGCACCCTGAACGCAGAAGCCGGGGGATTATAAAAGAGGCCGGAAGCAATTTCGTCTGAACTTTTATACGATCCCGAGGACTGTGTTGATGGTGTAAATAAACACAAAGCAATTACCTAATGGTGTGATAACCAAGCAGGTTATATAAAATGTAATTAAGAGCTAATTAGGACTTCTCCGTAAATGCCGATAGTTGATGGCGATGTTTTCAGCCGCGTGACTTTCATAGTTATGGAAGTTCCTCCTCTCCGCTGAGGAGGGGAACGGATTGAAACTGCTATAAGCTGTTACGGATTTTTGGAGAGTTTGATCCTGGCTCAGAGTTAACGCTGGCGGCGTGCCTAACACATGCAAGTCGAGCGGAGAGTACCAGAATATCGGGCTCTTAGCGGCAGACGGGTGAGTAACACGTAAACTATCTGCCCTCGAATGGGAGACAACCTGGCGAAAGCCTGGCTAATACCCCATACAATCCTCCCGGAGCATTCCGGGGGGATGAAAGGCCCGTAAGGGTCGTTCGAGGAGGAGTTTGCGGCCTATCAGCTAGTTGGCGGTGTAACAGACCACCAAGGCTATGACGGGTAGCCGATCTAAAAGGATGACCGGCCACAAGGGCACTGAGACACGGGCCCTACTCCTACGGGAGGCAGCAGTGGGGAATTTTGGACAATGGACGAAAGTCTGATCCAGCGACGCCGCGTGAAGGACGAAGGTTTTCGGATCGTAAACTTCTTTTACAGGGGACGAACATCCGCAAGGATTTGACGGTACTCTGTGAATAAGCCACGGCTAACTACGTGCCAGCAGCCGCGGTAATACGTAGGTGGCGAG
>CAZYFL010000265.1:0-3666 GCA_964646805.1 uncultured Elusimicrobiaceae bacterium
AGGTGTTCGCCCCAAGCACGGCCGCCGTCCCCGCTATCTTTGAAGGCGCTATAGCTGCGGAAGCGTTTATGTCCGCGTCAACTATAGCTCCCACCACCACCGAGCCGGGCCGCACGCCGGCTGCCGCTACCGAAGACGCCGTCACATTACTCAGCGCAGCGCCATTGCCGGCAAAGAAAGGCGCGCTTACCGTGCCCGCCAGCACATTGATGCCGGAGGAGGTTTGCAGACTGTAAAGCGTACCCCCTGTTTGCGTAAAAGTGCCGCTGGAGGCCGTAATGCCGCCGGTAAGCGTAATTGTGCCGGCATTTATCCCATAAGTTACAAGCAGCCCCTGTCCGCCCAGAATACTGGCGGAGGAAGTGAATATCGCAGTAACTGGGAAGAAATCATGCCCCTGGCCATCCATAATGGCCCGTGCCGGCATTACATTAACGCACAGGAGCATAAACGCCAAGAAACATATTTTATTCATCATAGTCAGGAACCTCCATACTTAGGAGCCTAAACAACCTGAGGGTTACAAAAGTTTAGCATTTTCCCCAATACGCGGGGACCGCGGGCGCTGGTATAGGAAAGCCATAGCTACGGGATATTGCCTTCCATAATATCAACCAAGCGGTTAAGCTTCGGGATGGTGGCTCTTTGATCATCCAGAAGTGTTTTTGGGAACACTTTCATATACTCGCTTGGTTCTCCGCGCTTTGCCTGCCCCATGAATTTCGATTCAAACTCACTTTTGCACCAGGAAGAACTTTGGCCCACTGGTTTCCCGTTCACAATAGATAAAAGAACGAATTCCAGGCAAGGAGTGTTTTCCAAGAGCACAATTCTGCGCTTTTTGGCTTCTGCTCTTGCCTTATTTATTTCCGATTCGGATTTATCGTTATCAAAAACGACTATTTTCCGGTTATAGGCGCCCGGAATTCTGTGGGCGTCAATTACGATTCCTTGGGCATTTCCGCCTCTGCCTTTCCGGATAGTTATCGCAACACCGCTGTTGTAGGAATACAAGGACCGCAGGTGTTTGAGGAACATCTCTTCGCAAAGCCCCTCACCGAATATTAGAAGGGTTTTGCTGGCTCGCCGACTTTTTTTAAGAGGATCAGTTGACGGCATATCCAGAATCAGAATTTGGGGAAGGCTCCATAGGCTCCGGCGATATATTTCGCATAGTAGTTGTCGTCGGCCCTGACCCCGGCAACCTCGTCAAGCCGCCAAGATTCGCTCGCGCCTTTTTCATTTTTCTCGATAAGGACGATCTGGTATTTATCTAATCTGCTCAGAATCATGTGACTGTGGGTGCTGAACAGCATTTGAGCGTTGTTCGGATTCGTCTCCGACTGAATGAATAATTCATAAAGGGCCCTGACCATTTCCGGATGCAAGTTGACGTCAAATTCATCCAGGACGGCCACGCCGCCTTTATTCAAAACAAGCAGAATGGTTTTCAGCAACACAAACAACTGTTTGGTGCCGGACGATTCATACTGCATCGGAAGATATTCTGTCTGGCCGCCGAAGGAATGGGCGACCTGGACATTGATAGACACGCTGTTTTCCTTCTTTTCTTTTTTGATACTGAATGACTCCAAACCTAAATCAAAGCGGGATAATAATTTTTCCGCCGCTTTCTTTAGAGTTTCATTTTGACCATCGCTGAAAAAATCCAGGGCCTCCAGCAATTGCTGGCTGCCAGCGCGCAATAGCCAATCGCCGACCCATCCCGGTTCCACAACATTGGTCGCAACTTTTTGCCAAAAGCCTACGATATCCTGGCTTTCCTTGTGGGACAAGCGGATGGCTGTGCTAATAATACTGGCATTGTCACGAAGCGGGAATTCTTTTGGCAAATTAAAACTTTTGCTCTCAAAGGAATAACTGCCGGTTTGCTCGTTCCATTCACGGATAAATAATTTTTTAGTAGTAACTTTCTGATCGCTTTTGCTTCTAACTTTCAATTCCTCTATTAGTATCTTTTTATCGTTGAGAACAAATCGATAAGTATAGATATTCTCGGCAATTTCAAAATCAACCAATAATTCACTCGGCTGCTTTTTGGATTCTCCAAAGAGAAACGGTTTTATCGGCAGCGGCTCGGTCGGATTGGTTACAAACGAGTCTACAATAAGCCACTTCAAAAACGGCAAGACTTTCAAAAGATTGGTTTTGCCTGAAGCATTGGGACCTATAACGGTTTCAATTTTGGAAAGGCGATTGCCGGACGGGGCACGGAAATATCCGTCATTATCAGGGGCCTTGTCATTGACGGCAAAATTGACTGTCACGAGGTCGCTGAATGAATAAAAATTTTTGCAGGAGAATGAGTGTATCATATGTTTTATTATTTTCCCTTTTAACTCCTAGTCCATCCTAACAAAATGAGGTCTACATGTCAACATCATACATTATTTTGTTGAAAACGGCGTTACGCCACTAAAATTACCCATCCGAAGCAAAATTGGTGACCGTGACCTGAGGGTTACAAAAGTTTAGCATTTTCCCCAATACGCGGGGACCGCGGGCGCCGGTGGCGGAGGGAGAGTGGTTCACGCGGCCATCAATAGCCAGCCAGGCCAGCAGGGCGAAGCAGGCCGGCTCTTTGGCCAGCGGGTGAAGGCCGAGCTCGGCGCAGGAGCGGACTCTTATGTCCGAAGGGAGTAGCAGGGCTGCGAGATTATCCATAAGCGCGGGGTTAAGCGCGCCGCCTCCGCTGATAATAAGCTCCTTTGTTCCGCGCGGAGAGAATTTCCTGAAAGCGAGGGAAATGGAGGCGGCGGTAAAAAGATTAAGAGTGGCCAGCAGGTCGCGGGAGCGGCGCGCGTTGAGGTATGCCGTAAAGCGCTTCCTTAAAAAAGCGGCGGCAAATTCGCTGCGGTCCAGCGACTTGGGCGGACGGCGCTTAAAGAAAGGCATTTTAAGCAGGGTATAGACCTTTGCCAGGTCCGGGCTGCCCGCAGCGGCCCAGGCGCCGTCCTTGTCATAGGCAAGTTTTCCGCCGGAAAGCATAGCTACAGCCGTGTCCATCAGGGAATTTCCGGGACCGGTGTCAAAACCGGAAGTCTTAACGTTTTTACCGGTAAAAGTTATATTGCCCACGCCGCCTATATTCTGCAGGGCTACAGGCTTCCCTCCGCCGTAAAGATATTCGTCCATGAAAGGGATAAGCGGAGCGCCTTCGCCGCCGGCGGCTATGTCGGCCGGGCGGAAATCGCACACGACGGGCCGGCCGGTTTCCTCAGCTATGAAAGAGGCCTCGCCTATCTGTAAAGTATGGCCAAGCCGGCCGGAAGCGTGCCAGACAGTCTGCCCATGAGAACCTATGACCGCTATGCTCTTATAGGTTATTTTATGAGCGCGGCAAAATTTGCGCACCATGCCGGACCAAAGGCGGCCCAACTCAAAATTCAGGGCTGAAAGTTCCGGGGACTTCATGCCCTTCGCGGCCATTATGCGCGCCCGCACGGCGGCGGGATACGGGTAATTGCCGAAAGCCTTAACTTTAAGCGCCCGCCCGGCCGTTTCGCAAAGCGCCATTGAAAGCCCGTCGGCGGAGGTTCCGCTCATGAGGCCCAGAATTTTTATCGGTTTCCGTACAGGCTTCATAGTTGACAAGTAACTACTCAGGTAGACAGAATTCAGAATTCAGGAGTCAGAATGAAGATG
>CAZYFL010000266.1:0-3660 GCA_964646805.1 uncultured Elusimicrobiaceae bacterium
CATCCTCATTCTGACTCCTGAATTCTGACTTCTGGCTACCTGAGCAGTTACGAAAGTCTATTATAGCAAATAGTTCCCGTCTTTCTTCGCGCCTCATTTGGGCTCTATATACGCGTTGTGGAAGTCCTTTTTTGCCTGCCTGAAGATTCCGGCCGCTGCCGCCAGGCGCATTATTCTGGTCTGGTTTATAAGGAAGCGCAGGTTATGTATGGAGATCAACTGGTTTACCAGCAACTCCCTGGCCTTGAAGAGGTGGGACAGGTAGCCGCGCGAATAATTGCGGCAGCAACTGCAGTCGCAGTCCGGATCAAGCGGAGAGTCGTCATTCTTGTATGGAGCGTTTTTTACGTAGAATCTTCCGCGCGAAGTGAGGGCCTGGCCGTTGCGGGCATTGCGCGTGGGCAGCACACAGTCAAACATATCCACGCCCAATTCCACGGAATTCCAGATGTCTTTGGGGCTGCCCAGGCCCATGAAGTAGACCGGCTTATTCTTCGGCAGGTTTTCCATGACGGCTGCCAGCGAATCCATCATCTGCGCCTTGCTTTCGCCCACGCAGAGGCCGCCCAGGGCGAAACCGTCGGGGTTGAGATCGGCCATGTGCCTGGCGGCTTCGGCTCGCAGGTCGGTATAAATTGAACCCTGTATTATTCCGAAAAACAACGGCCGCCTGACCGGATCCATATGCCGGGTTTTTTCCGTAAAATGCGCCTTGCTCCTTTCGGCCCAGCGTTGTGTTTTTTTAAGGGCGTCCACCGCGTCTTCACGGGAAGCCGGGTTCTTTACGCAGACGTCCAGGCAGGTCCAGATTGAGGAGCCTATAGAGGCCTGGTAGTCTATGACCTTTTCCGGCGTGAAAAAATGTGAACTGCCGTCTATGTGCGAAGAAAAATGTACGCCGTTTTCCGTAATCTTGCGCAGGCGGCTCAGGCTGTAAACCTGATATCCGCCTGAGTCCGTGAGCACCGGGCCCGGATGGTTCATAAAGTTATTGAGTCCGCCGAATTTCTCAAGCGTGGACAGACCAGGGCGCAGGTAAAGATGGTAGGTATTGGAGAGCAGGCATTCCGCGCCCATTTCAGCCAGATCCCTCTGTGAGACCGCCTTCACCGTGCCCTGTGTGGCCACCGGCATGAAAACCGGGGTGTGAATAAGGCCGCGCGCGGTTTTCACCGCGGCGGCGCGGGCCGCGGTTTCTTTGTCCTTATGAAGAATTTCAAAATGGCGCATGACTTCCTTGTTAAGTTATCAGCATAGAATCGCCGTATGAATAAAAACGGTATTTTTCTTTTACCGCTTCGGTGTAGGCCTTAAAAAGCAATTCGCGCCCGGCGAAAGCCGCCGTCATGTAAAGCGGGGCGGATTGCGGTACGTGTAAATTCGTAATAAAGGCTGCGGCTGTCTTAAATTTGTAACCTGGACGTATGAAAAGCCCCGCCCTGCCCGAGCCGGGTATGACGACGCCTTTTTCATCGGAGAAGGTCTCCAACGTCCGCATGGAGGAGGTTCCGACGGCGACGATCCTGCCGCCGGCGGCCCGGTGGGCGTTAATCGCGGCGGCGGCAGCCGCTGTTACGGCGCACGCCTCCTCCATCATAACGTGGGCGGCCGGGTCTTCCGGGCGCACCGGCCTGAAAGTGCCCCAACCGATGTGCAGCGTGACAAAGGTCGTTTTAACTCCCTCGCTGGCCAGCCTGGCCAGGAGTCCGGGGGTAAAATGAAAGCCGGCGGTATGTGCCGCTACCGACCCGGTCTCCGTTGCGTAGACGGTCTGGTAATTCAATTCGTCAGGTGGGGCGGCAATGCCCCTGCGCCGCCGGGCTTTAAGTATGTACAGGGGCAGCGGCACCGCGCCGTTGGCGGCCAGATAACCTTCGTCAACGGGCGCTGAAAATCTGAAGTTGCAACTCCCGTCGGAGTTGCGGACCAGGCATTCCGCTTTCAGGCCGCCGGGGCAGGAGAGAATCTGGCCGGACTGTATCTTGCGGCAAAGCCCTGCCCAGACCAGACCGTCTCCGCCGACGGGGGCAATAAGCAATATCTCAGATTTGCCTCCGGCAGCCTTTGTCGCCTCAAGCCTGGCTTTCCAGACCCTGCTGCGGTTAAGCACCAGCATGTCCCCGCGGCCCAGGAGCTCCGGCAAATCCTGGAAATTCCGGTGCAGCAGCGCACTGTTCCCTCGCCTGACCGCCATAAGACGCGAAGAGTCGCGCGGCTCGGCTGGGCGGTCCGCTATCAAAGGTTCGATCTCAAGGGAGGAAAACTCTTTAAGGGATTCTCCGCTTGAGCCTGAATTGTGCCGCTCCGCTTCACTCATAATCGGTTATAGCCGCCCCAGGATAATAGTGACGAAGTATCTTTCTGTAAGGCCTGCCTTTAAGCGCCATGTACCTAGCGCCTTCCTGGCACATTCCCACGCCGTGGCCCCAGCCGCGTCCGGCCAGCTCGTAACCGCTCTTGACGGGGCTTATACCGATGATGTAGGTACTGCGGAATTCAAAAGCGCCGAAGTGTTTGCGCAGGTCCGTGGTCTTCACCACCGTTGGGCTCTTGTCGGTGGTAAACTTGAAAGAGACCGTGCGGCCGGAGCGGTCCTTCTGGTGAATTCTCATATTCTTTATCTTCAGCGCGGTGGAGCCCCGCGACTGTATGAACTTAAGGAGATCGGCGGAGGAAAGATAGAATTCCCAGCGGTAGTGGCGGGAGGGGGAACAGAACGGATCCGCCACGCCGTACAGCGGCTTTATGATGTCCTCTCCCCAGGCGGACTTAACGCTGGCTGTGTGCCCGCCGCAACAGGCGTGGAAAAAGGCGGTTACCAGCCTGCCTTTGTATTTGAGCACCTCGCCGCGGGTGGAGTTTACAGCCTCCATTATCCGTGAATTTACTTTACTAACGCCGGTATAGACCTGCATCTCAGCCCCATTGGTGATATCGTAATCGCGCGCGGGGTTTATGAATTTCATCGCGTAGGTGCGCGAGGCCACCGCCTGCGCCTTGAGCGCCTCCAGCGGCCAGCCGGGACTCATCTCCGCCGGCAGCACCCCGTAGAGATATTCCTCCAGCGAAAGGTATTCTATTATGTCCAGCAACCCCCCGGGGGCGGCCTTTATAAGTACGTCTCCCTTGTAAAGGTTGCCGCCCAGTCGTATGCGTTCAACCCCTTCAGGGGCCAGCAGCCTGATGGGCGAGGAAAGCTCCTGCCCTGCCACGGCGATGCCCTTGCCGGTGGAGCGCACGTCGTATGAAGCATTTCCCAGGAGCAGATATTTCTGCCCGCTTTTCACCTCCTGGGAGTAAATCCGGGAGGAGGTTTTAAGCTTAAGCGAGGAGACGTTGCGCGAGATGGCCACCCTTATGCGCGGGCCGTTTTCAGCCGCGCCGGCGGCGCAGTGGCCGCGGCAGACAAAAAGAAGGAACAGAGCTAGTGTAGTGTCCCGCAAATAACTGGTCATTTGACTGGCCGATTTTGGGCTACGCCGAAGTGGCATGAAGCGACATGTACTACACGTACTTTAGCGTAATGCCGCGAAGGTGTAGCCCAAAAGCGGCCAGCCCCCGGGGGGAGGCTCATCTTTGGCCGGCTGCTTCGTTGCTCCTCGCTCACAGACCCCCGGTATGCTCGTTCGTCGCGCCTCGCATCCGGCTCAAATCTGAGCC
>CAZYFL010000267.1:0-3610 GCA_964646805.1 uncultured Elusimicrobiaceae bacterium
CAGCAGTCTTTCCATGAAGCCGGTGTCGGTTTTACCGGCCTGGAAATCCGGGCTGTCTACTATAAGCTTGTGCGCGTCTATAGTGGTTTTCACGCCGGTTACCTTAAAATCCTCCAGGGCGCGCCTTGACCTAGCCACGGCCAGGTTCCGGTCAGGGGCCCAGACTATGAGCTTAGCCAGCATGCTGTCGTAATAAACCGGCAGATTGTAACCGACGTATACATGCGTATCCACGCGCACCCCGGGGCCGCCGGGCACCAGCCACTCCTCTATCCTGCCTACCGAAGGGGCGAAATTACGGGTGAAATCTTCCGCGTTGACACGGTGCTCTATGGAGTGGCCGCGGTACGGTACGCTGCGGCCTCCGGTGTATGAAAGTCTTTCGCCAGAGGCCGCCAGCAGCTGCTCGCGCACCAGATCAAAGCCGGTAATGAATTCTGTCACGGGATGCTCCACCTGCAGGCGGGTATTCACTTCCATAAAGTAGAAATCCCCCTGCCGGGTCAGCAGGAATTCCACCGTGCCCACGCCCACGTAATTGGCGGCTTCGGCCAGCTTTACAGCGGCCGCTTCAAGGCTGCCGCGCAGCTTCTTGTTTACAGCCGGGGAGGGGCTTTCTTCCACCAGCTTCTGGTGGCGGCGCTGTATGGAACAGTCGCGCTCCGGAAAGGCTATAGTATTGCCGTGAGAGTCGCGGGCGAACTGCACCTCGATGTGGCGGGGCAACTCTATATACTTCTCAAAATAAACCTCGTCATTGCCGAAGGCGGCCCTGGATTCCGATCTGGCCATGTTCATCTCGCCTGTCAGTTGGGAGGCTTCGCGCACTATGCGGATGCCCTTGCCGCCGCCGCCGGCGGCCGCCTTTATCATCAGCGGATAACCAACTTTTTCGGCATCCTTTCTGAAGTCTTTGCCCACGCAGTCCCTGGTTCCCGGGGTCACGGCGATACCGGCCTTCACTGCCATTTTCCTGGCTTCCGCCTTATGACCCAGATGCTGTATGGATTTGGGCGAGGGGCCAATGAAGGTTACGGCGTTATCCCTGCAGGCGGCGGAAAAATCGGCGTTCTCGGACAGGAAACCGTAGCCGGGATGTATGGCGTCAGACCCTGTTATTCTGGCGGCTGAAATTATTGCCGGGATGCTCAGGTAGCTCCCGCGCGCCATGGCCGGACCTATGCAGACGGCCTCATCCGCCAGGCGCACATGTAGCGAGGAGCGGTCCGCCTCGGAATAGACAGCCACGGATTTTACTCCCAGTTCGCGCAGGGTGCGTATTACGCGTACGGCTATTTCACCGCGGTTGGAAATCAAAACTTTTTTAAACATAAGTCCTCAAGCCTTCATCCTTTATCCTTTGCCCCGCTCTCGGGGGCATCCGGCGCCTTCTCCACTTTTGCTTTGCCGGTCCACAGGTTTATAAGGAAAATAAAAATATCCCGCGTTTCGGTTTTACGACTCTGCTGGTTAAAGCTCTCCTGGCGCAGAAAAACGCGGTATTCCGGGCCGGCCACATGCACCGCCAACCATTCGTCTCTGGGCAGCAGTCCGGCGTTTTTTTGGCCAAGCCTGGTTTTGATGGTCTCCAACTGACGTCTGCGCGCCTCCCCTATGGGCGGCATATCCGGCCGGAAGCGGGATTTTTGGGCGAAGGCTATGGCTTCGTTCCCGGCGCTGCCGCTCATATAACCCAGGCGCTTCCTGGCGTCTTCCTTTGCCGGGCTCTGCGCGCAGAAGCTCTCCGCCCTCATTGTGTCCTGCAATGCCCTTTCATAGTGCTTGAGGTTTACGCCGGAGTCGGCGCGATTAAGATGAAGCGCGCATAGTTCCGTTGAAGCGAGGCCGGGCCATTCAAGCAATTTATCATATTCGGCCATAGCCGCGCGGTCGCGTTGCAGATAGCGCAGACTATCCGCGTAATGTGAGTTGAACCAGAAGAGTTCCTCCCTGGAGTAGCCTACGGGATAGGACGCGGCGGTATCTATGGTGCGTTTGCAGGATTCCGCCGCCTTCTCGTAGAGACCCATGAAAAATTCCGAAATGCAGAGGTAGCCGGAGGTGCGGGGGTCAACGGGGTCGGTCAGATACAGTTTTTGCGCCAGGAAAAGGGCGTGCGGGAAATCCTGCTGCTTAAGCGCCTCCTCGATGGGCTGAAAAAGCACCCAGATATACGGCCTGGCCCAACGGTTGTTCTCGCGGACAAAGGAGATATAGTCGTCCTTCCACTCCAGATTCCCTTCCTTAAGCTGATAGCGTATCATGGCCGCATCTTTGTCCAGGGTAAAGATCTGCACGTCCTTAAATTGCCAGGCCGGCGCCCTGGAGTAGTATTCTTTGCTGTTTTTTACGTAATCATCCAGGGTACAGCCGGCCTTGGAATTGGAGGAAAGCAGATCATAGGCCTTCTCAAATTTGCCCTCTGAGATATTGGTCAGGTATGACTTGGCTGTAATCATCAGCCGCAGGCGCGGCAGTGAAGGGGCGGCTATCATGTAAAGTATGCCGAACAGCACGGAGAGCAGGATGATGGTGACGGCCGTGCCCAGTATTTTTTTCAGCAGGTTTGGCTGCAGCAATTTTGACAGGCCGATCTGCGCGGGCAACCGGGCAGAATCCGGGATGAACACACTGGCAGCGGCGGTCGGCGTGGCAGGCGGCTGCGACGCCTCCCTGGTCGACTTGAGGGGCGCAGTCACGGACGGCTGTTGAGTTACCCCCTCGGCCGGTTTGCTCCCAAAAGAGACAGCCTTTTCAGCTACCGTGTCCTGTATTGATTCTATTTCCAGCGTAAAGGATCCGGTTTTCGGAGCCTCAGGCAGGAGCGCGTTTTCGCCATTAGGCGGGGGGTGAAGGACCAGGAGGGAGCCGCAGTGGTCGCAGTAATTTTTTTCTACAGGGTTGGCAAAACCGCATTCCCCGCATATTTTTTCAAGGAGGGTACTGCACTTAAGACAGGCGTCTCCGAGCATGTTTGGCAGGTAGCCGCACTTGGGGCACTTTATTACAGATTGCTTTGCCGGCATAAATTGGCGCTGAAGTTCCGAAGCGCTGAAGCGCGATATGCTTACGCGTTTCAGTGCTACCTGGGCTCTATGAAAAACAGCGGCTGGCCGTATTCTACGGGTTTGCCGTCCTCTATGGAGATGATCTTCAGCAGGCCGTTTGAAGGGGCAATGACGCTCTTGAAATCCTTGCCCACTTCCACCACGCCCAGATCAACTCCGGCCTTTACCGAGGAGCCTTCTTTAAGGTGGTTCGTTTTGCCCGGGCGGGCGAAGCGGAAGATGCCGATGGAAGGCGAGAGCACCGGCTCCATGCTGGAGGCGATACTCGCATTGTGTTCCGGATTATTGTTCAGCCTGAGGCTTATTTTGTCGTCGCCGCTCCTCCAGGTTATTTCCTCAAGGTCGGTAGTTTCCATCCATTTGGTTATTTTCGTCAGCGTTTTCACATCCATCAGTAGTACCTCCGTGTTGAAAGGCGCAGGTGGGGTTTTGACTTTTACTGTAACTACTCAGGTAGACAGAATTCAGGAGTCAGAATTCAGAATAGCCTGCCAATAAGCCTCCAACAGCTAAACCGCAAGCACAAACTGCTGGGACCTTTG
>CAZYFL010000268.1:0-3607 GCA_964646805.1 uncultured Elusimicrobiaceae bacterium
GGATACGTGCAGAGGGCGGTGCGTAAAATGGAGATTTTTCTCGGCCGCTTCCCGCGCCGCGGCAGAATCATACGCAGGGTAATCAGGCGCGTACGCGTACTTTTTTTCCCGGGAATGGTTTTTGAGGAGATGGGGTTTGCCTATTTCGGCCCGGTTGACGGGCACAATACAACCGAGCTTGTGGAAGTTCTGGGCTATGTAAAAGACCTCAAGGGCCCGGTGTTGCTTCATGTGGTAACCAGGAAAGGCCGCGGCTATGATCCGGCCGAGGATTCCCCTGTTGAATTTCACGGTATGCCAGGATTTGACATAGAGACCGGCGAGGCTAAAAAAGGCGCTCCGTCTGAAAAAACGGTCCCTGCTTTTACGGCTGTATTCGGCAGGACGCTGGTTGAGCTGGCTAAGAAAGATCCCAGGATCTGCGCCATAACTGCCGCCATGCCCGAGGGCACCGGCCTGGACCTTTTCCGCGACGCCTTCCCAAAACGCTACTACGACGTGGGTATAGCCGAGGAGCACGCCGTCACCTTCGCCGCCGGGCTTGCCGCAGAAGGTATGAAGCCGGTGGTTGCCGTCTATTCCTCCTTCATGCAGCGCTCTTTTGACCAGGTGCAGCACGACGTTTCCCTGCAAAAGCTGCCGGTGGTTATAGCCATGGACCGCGCCGGCATAGTGGGGGAGGACGGCCCCACCCACCACGGCGTGTTTGACCTGTCGCTTTTCCGCATGATCCCGGACATTGTAATGATGGCGCCCGCGGATGAGAACGAACTGCAGCACATGCTGGCTACCGCTTTCGCCTGCGGGGCGCCGGCGCTGTTGCGCTATCCGCGCGGCAAGGGCTGCGGCGTGCCCATGGACCCCTGCCCGCGGGCGCTGCCGCTTGGGAAAGGCCGCCTGCTTTCCCGGGGCGGGGACGTTAATTTTCTGGCCATAGGCAACCGCGTACACCCGGCGGTAAAAACCGCGCAGCTCCTGAAGGGGCTTGGCATAGACGCGGGCGTGGCGGATTTGCGTTTTATAAAGCCGCTGGATACGGAGCTGGTTAAAAGCCTGGTCCGGGCGGGCCCGGTTATTACAGTGGAAGACAATGTCCTGGCCGGCGGCTTCGGCTCCGCCGTTCTGGAATATCTCAATTCCGCCGGCATAGATGCCAGGGTGTTGCGCCTCGGCATACCCGACGCCTACGTTGAACAGGGCAAGCCCGAGGAGCTTTACGCCGACATCGGGCTTACGCCCGTGAAAATGGCCGCTTCCGCGGCAGAATGGCTCGGGAAACAGCGGTAACCAGTAGTAACTGCTCAGGTAGCCAGAAGTCAGAATTCAGGAGTCAGAATGAGGATGTCGGCGGCCTATTCGCGGGCTATTCTGAATTCTGGCTACCTGCGCAGTTACAACCAGTAACCGAATACCGGTTACCGTAGTTAAACCGGCAACAAGGAGTTATATCGTGAAAAATAAACCCAGGCTCAGCAGGCAGGTCTTAGCCCTGCGCAAAGCAAAGGCGTACCGGAAAGCCTACCTGGACCCGGAATTCCTTACCCGCGACGAACTGCGTCCGGTGCGCCTGCAGCTGGAACTGCAGAAACCCGAGATGACGCTGGCCGCGTACGGCGTCAAGGCCACCGTGGTAGTTTTCGGCAGCGCCCGCATCCTGGACACGAAACAATCCGCCGGCCGCGTAGCCGGGCTGGGCGCCCTGCTTAAGAAAAACCCCAGGGACAGGGTTTTAAGGAACAAACTGGCCTCGGCAAAAAGGCTGGAGGCTTCCGCCAGGTATTACGAGGTGGCCCGCGACTTCGGCAGGCTGGTCTCAACGGCTGAAATAATAAAGGACCGCAGGCTTGTGGTGGTAACCGGCGGCGGACCCGGCATAATGGAGGCTGCCAACCGCGGCGCCCACGAAGCCGGCGCCAGGAGCATCGGTCTCAATATCACGCTGGACATGGAGCAGGGCCCGAACCCCTACGTCTCTCCGGAATTCTGCTTCCGCTTCCACTATTTCGCCATACGCAAGATGCACTTTGTCATGCGGGCGCGCGCGCTTGTGGTTTTCCCCGGCGGTTTCGGAACCATGGACGAACTGTTTGAGGTGTTGACGCTGGTGCAGACCGGCAAAAAGCGCAGCCTGCCCATAGTGCTGGTGGGCAGGGACTACTGGACTGACGTGCTGAACTTCCACCATATGGCCAGGTGGGGCTATATCTCCACGGAAGATCTGAAGCTCTTCTCCTACGCGGAAACAGGTTCGGAGATACTTGCGCACATAGCGGCCTTCTACAGGAATAACCCGCTTAACGGGGAACAGGTAAAGGGATGAGGGATAAAGAGGGTCGGGCTGCCGCGGCGGTTCTCTGGGCGGTTTCGGCCGCCGCGCTGGCCGCCACGGCAGCCGCCCTTATAGCTTTTTATCCTCCGCCTTCCACTTTCGCCTCTCTTTATCCTCCGCAGAACCCGCATGTGCGGCCCGGTCGCTTCACCCGCCCGGTCTGCAACGGCGTGCAGTGCAGACTTTGCCCCTATAACTGCTTCCTGCCGGAGGGAGTGCGCGGCATCTGCAAGGTGCGGATCAACTACGGCGGGAAAGTTAAAACGCTGGTATATTCGCAAGCCGCCGCCGTTCATGTTGACCCCGTTGAAAAGAAGCCGGTTTACCATATGTACCCCGGCAGCCTGATCTACTCTGTGGCGGCCCCGGGCTGCAACCTGCGCTGCAAAGGCTGCCAGAACTGGGAAATCTCGCAAATGTATCCGGAGCAGGCGCCCCGCCGTGTCCCAGCGCCTTCGGGCCTGGAGGTTAAGTTCCTGCCGGACGGTCGCGCCTATGGGGAACTGCGCACCGTAGAGGCGGACAGGCTCTCACCGGAGGACATTGTCAGGTACGCCCTCGCTACCCGCTCAAAGGCCGTGGCTTATACCTATTCCGAGCCGGTGGTTTTTTACGAGTATATGTATGATACCGCCGTCCTGGCCCGAAAGGCAGGGCTTAAGAACGTGATGGTAAGCGCCGGCTATATAAATCTGGAGCCGCTGGCGGAGCTTCTGCCTCTGATGGATGTGGTCAAGATAGACCTGAAAGGGTTTAATGAGAAGTTTTACAGGGATTACGCCGGCGGCGGCCTTGAGCCGGTAAAGCGTACGCTGCTGGAACTTAAAAAAAAGAGGGTTTTAACGGAGGTCGTCAACCTGGTCGTTCCCGGCATGAACGATTCGGAAGCGGATTTGGAGGCCCTTTCTTCCTGGATAAAAGAAAACCTCGGCGCCGATACTCCGCTTTTCTTTTCGCGTTTCACGTCTAATTACCTCGTAAGCGAAATCCCTCCCACGCCGCTGGCGACGCTTGAGAAAGCCAGGGCTATAGCCCTGAAACGGGGGCTTAAATTTGTCTACGTCGGGAACGCGCCCGGCCACGCGGGGGAAAACACCTATTGCCCCGAATGCGGCAAGGCGCTGATACGCCGCTACGGTTTTGCCGTGCTGGAGGACCGCCTTACCGCCGCCGGGGGTCGCTGCCCGTGGGACGGAGCAAGGATACCGGGAATATGGTAGAAAAAGGTAACTGCTCAGGTAGCCAGAAGTCAGAATTCAGGAGTCAGAATGAGGATGT
>CAZYFL010000269.1:0-3593 GCA_964646805.1 uncultured Elusimicrobiaceae bacterium
CGCACGGCGCCGGGATAATCTCCCGCGGCATAGCAGAGCTTGGCCAGCAGCATGCGGGCCTCGGCGTCTTCCGGGAAATTATTAAGGAACTTGCGGTATTCCTGCGCGGCAAAATCGTAGAGGCCCACAGCCTGGTACATGACGCCCAGATAATAGAAAGAGCGGATGTCGGCCAGGCCCAGTCTGCGGGCGCGCTCAAGGTCGGCTATGGCTTCAATGTAGCGCGGCTGGCCCAGTTGGTACTTAAGCCTTCCGGACTCAGCGAGGGCTTTTATATCCCCTGGGTTCTCCGTCAGGATCCTGCCCAGTTCCGCCAGCCTGCGTTCGGCCCTGGCGGATTGCATGAATTCCCCGGAAGCGCGTGGGAATTCCGGAATCGGGCTGCGACCGCGCCCCATAAAAATATAAAGCGCCGCCAGCATGAAAAACAAAAACATGCCCAGTGGCGCTCCGTAAGATTGAAGAAATTTTTTCAGGGCGGTTTTTACGGCGTGGAAACGGACATCATAACTCACCTTCATCCTCCGAATTCTCCAACAGGATCTGACCCAGGGTTAGGGTAGGAGAACCCTTTAAATATTGTTGCATACGCCGGCGGTCCTCGGACTCCTCGCAGCTCTTTATGGAAAGAGTCAGACGAAAATCGGCGGGGTTTATGCCTACCACAACGCCCTGCACTTCCTGGCCTTCTTTGGGCGCGCCACCGGAACCGTAATTCCCAGGTGTTATGAAACCTTCAAACTGCTCGCTCACCTTAACCACGGCGCCCTCGGGAGCGACGGAAATAACCCTGGCCTTCAGAAGGGACCTATAGGCGAATTTGCGCTTGAGCGTGTCTATGGGATTGGGCATAAGCTGTTTCAGGCCAAAAGCAAGTTTCTCTCCTTCCTTGTCCACAGCGAGGATTTTGCACTTCACGCGCTGGCCGCGCTTATAGGTCTTAAGAGTTTCCAGCGGGTTTCTCCAGGCCACGTCTTCAGGGCGCACCAAACCCTCGATTCCCTGGAAGCGCACCAACAGGCCCTCTGCCATAACCTTGGAGACCACGCCGCGCACAATGCCGCCCGGGGCCACCTCCCCCAGCACCTGTTTGCGGCGGTCTTTTTCGTCCTCTTCCAGCACCTGCCGGCGGGAAACTACCACCTTGTGGTCATTCTCGTTGATGTCCGTTATGTAAACCTTTACCCTGGCATTGGGCGGCAGGTAGTGCTTGCGCGCCCCGCCGGGCTCGGAAAGGGAAAGCGGCATAAAGGCGCGCATCCCGTAAATATCCACGATGTAGCCGCCCTTGACTATCCCTGTGACATTACCCTTCACGCGTTCTTTGGCCTCAAACATTTTTTTGGCCGTTTCCCAGGCGGCCTTTTCGCGGGCGCGGCGGTGGGACAAGATGGTATAGCGGCCTTCTCCGCCCTTCTTCTCCAGCACGGCCTGCACTTCGTCGCCGGGCTGCGGGGTTTTCTCGTCCTGAAAATCGGCCAGCGGTATGGCGCCCTCTTTTTTTTCGCCTATGTCCACAAGCACAAGCTCGGCGGTGACCTGCACCACCCTCACGGTAACCACGCCGCGCGAATGAACTTTTTTGGAAACCTGGACCTCCGCTTTCAGGAGGTCCGCCATTGAGAGCTCTTCTTCCGCCCCGGGGCCCGTCTCCTTACCGGCATTCTCCTGGTCTTCCGTGTGCTGGGTCTGATTGATTTCCATATGGGTACTACTCCTCTTTTATTGAAAAAATATCGGACATCAAAGTTTCTGAAAATCTGGCATAGGCCGCCTTCAGGTCTCCGTCGACCGGGGGGACGAAATTCCTGAGCGTACCGCACTTGACAGTTATTTTACCTAATTTTGAGAAATTTTCGCTGTTGAAAATGCGCGCGGTCAGCACCGGGGCGCCGGATTTATGAGCCATAAGGGCCACTCCCGGCTTCGGTTTCAGTTTACGGCCCAGCGCGCGGGTGCCCTCGGGGAAGATGATAAGGCAGCCTCCGTTTCTAAGCGCTGTAAGGCAGTTGCGGAGCGCCCCTAAGTCCCCCCCCTCCCTGGCGCGGTCAACCGGTATCCCTCCCCAGCTCCGCAGAAGCCAGCCGACAGGCCACATGGAAAACAGCTCTTTCTTGGCTATAACATTGGGCAGGCGCACCAGCGCGATGGAGGAGGCCAGCGCGGGAGGGTCGGCGTTGGAAAGATGGTTACAGGCTATAATAAGCGGACCGGAGGCTGGAATCCTGTCAAGACCCTTCACTTCCATGGAATTGAGCAACCTGAAAAAAAACCTGCAAACGGAGTAGAATAAAAGCAACAGAAGCGGTCTTTCTTTGTGCGGTTCTCTTAGCATTTTAAGAGCTGAAGTTCCTGAACAGGTCTAGTATGGCATCCACGACCTTCCCGCGCGGCAGGAAGGTGGAATCCAGATAATAGGCGCCCTCCGCTTTTTTCAGCGGATTATTTTTGCGTCCTGAGTCCTGCGCGTCGCGCTTTATTATGAAATCAAGTATCCGGGAATAGTCGGCCTCAATGCCCCTGTCCCGCAACTGGCCGGAGCGCCGCTCGGCGCGCGCCTCGGGGGAGGCATCCAGATAAACCTTAAGCTCGGCATCGGGAAAAACATTGGTGCCGATATCCCGCCCTTCCATCACAACGCCGCCAGCCGCCCCGGCCGCGCGCTGCATACCGCGCATGAACAGCCGCACACCGGCAAGTTTAGCTATTCCCGATGAGGCCTTGCTAACCCGCTCTTCGGACAGCTCCAGGTCCAGCCCGCGGCCATCCAGCGACACGCCGATCTCAGGGCCGGGGCGCCGGGGAAATTCCCAGTTAAGCGAACCCGCCAGTTTTACAAGCCCTTCGTCATCCTCCAGGGCTGCCCCTGTCTCAAGGGCTTTCCACGCCAGCGCGCGATACATTTTGCCTGTGCTTATAAAACTGTAGCCCAGGCGCCCCGCTACCAGTTTGCCCACAGTGGATTTTCCCACGCCCGCCGGGCCGTCAATGGCTATAACAATCCCGTTAGGGCGCATCAACCCGCCACCGCCGCCTTGTTGGGCAGGTTGGCCTTGTTGTCCATCCCCATCCTGCGCAGCGGCCGCACCCACTTGGTGAAGTTGGATGGCTTCAGGGAATATTCGTGCACTAGGCGCGCCACTTCGCTTATTGACCGGTAGTTTTCCCAGTTCAGGCGCAGAATGCGCACGCCGGCATCCTCCATCTCCTCAATAAACTCGTAATAGTTCTCCTGCAGGCTCCTGAGATAGTCGGCGGAAATGGTCTTCTCCATGTTGCGCCCGCGGGATTTTATGCGGACCAGGGAGGTCTCGACGCTGCAGTCCAGAAAAATCATCAGTTGCGGAAAGACCATCTCGCGCAGCACCATGTTATCAAACAGGTCCAGGTAAGTGTTGTAGTCCATATCGGAGATGATCTTGTCCGGGTGCCTGTTGAGCATGCGCGCGAAGATCGTGTCCTCCCAGATAGTGCGGTCCTGCACCACGCCGCGGATCTTGCCGAGGCTGATGCGCGAGACGAATTCGCGGTGCTGACGGAAGCGATGGTTGAGCAGCCAGATCTGCATTATGGTGCCGAACTGCTTCATGTCG
>CAZYFL010000270.1:0-3592 GCA_964646805.1 uncultured Elusimicrobiaceae bacterium
TGGCATCTTCATTCTGACTCCTGAATTCTGAATTCTATCTACCTGAGTAGTTACTTTACTTCTTTGAAATCCTTTTAAGCAGTTGCAGAGCGCCCGCCAGCTTAACCTTCATATCAGGGTCATCCAGCGCCTGCGCCAGCAGCGGCAGGGCGTCGGCATCGCTGAAAGCGGCCGCCACGTCAATAGTTTCAAGCCGTATCTCAGGGCTTGCCGCGCTCATCGCATCCTGGGCGGTCTTTAGATCGGCGGGAACCCCGGACAGCATAAGGCCTTTCCAGGCGGTTATTTTAATCCTTATATCGGAGGTCCCTGCGGTTAGGGCAGCCAGTTTTTCCTTCACTTTGCCGTCTTTTATTCCGCTCAGCGCGGCGACAGCCTTATATTTAATCGTCGGGTTCTGATCGTCCGCCAGTTTAATGAGCACGGCGGCGGCGTCATCTTTTGAGGGGGTGCACTTAAGCGCGTCAAGCGCAGCCATCCGCACCCTGACGGATTTTTCGGCGGCCAGCAGTTTCGCCAGCGGCGCAACCGCTGAAGGATGGCATATCTTTGACAGGACCGAGGCCCCTTCGTAGCGGATGGCCTCTTCCTCAGCGCCCAGGGCTTCAATAAACCGGGCAAGCTCCTCATCGTGTCCCAGGCGGGCCAGTTCCCTGGCGGCGGCGTCCCGTATGGGCCCGTAGTTGTCGTTTTTAAGTCTGTAAAGGAGGTCCGCGCCTTTCCCCCCCTTCATTCCGGCGTAAATCTCTATGGCCTTCTCCCGTATCTTGTTCTGGGAAATTATCTTAAGTTCCACCAGCGGGGTATTTGTGACGGTTATGGGACCCTGCGCCGGGACGTCGTTTATGATGCCCAGCACAACTTTCATGCCGACGGGGCTGCCGAGCTCCCACAGCGCGCGGGAGGCGGCAATGCGTACATACTTATCCCGGTCCTCCAGCATGGTTTTAAGCATGCCTGCGGCGGCCTTATTCCCAGCCCCCCCCAGTATTTCCGCGGCCAGGGCGCGCACGTCGGAATCGTCGCTTTTCAGGTGGTCAACAACGGTCTGCAAAGCCCTGTGTCCCAGTTCCTTCCTGGAGAAAGACCAGGCCAGCCCGGGCAGGGCGGGAAGGATAATTAAAATCGCCAGCAACAGGGGAGCCATATATAAATTCTAATCTTTCCTGTTTACGATAAAGTTGATTTTTGATTACAAAAAGGTTACAGAAGGGGAAACTGCTGTTGCTATCCGCTAAATCTATGCCCCCTGGAGGATTTGGTCACAGCTCCTCGGCGCGCCGCCGCGCGCCTCGGGCCGCGACCCCGGCTCCCCGCTACGGCCTGCTGGCCTCGCGGGTCCGCCTTTCAAATCCTCGCGCGAGCCATTATTATGGCTCGCTTAGCGTACGCTATAAACCGCGCCCCCTAGAGGATTTGAACCTCTAACCTGCTGCTCCGAAGGCAGCCGCTCTATCCAGTTGAGCTAAGGGGGCGGGAGTTGTTAAATCGCCTGTATTATTATAGAATTTCCGGACGCAGTCATAATAGCGGCGAATTTAAGGAGCCTCTCATGGGCGGACATTCTCACTGGGCAGGTATTAAGCACAAAAAAGCCATAACCGACGGCAAGAAAGGCAAAGTTTTTACAAAAATAATAAAAGAAATCACCATAGCCGCGCGCGCCGGCGGCGGAAAAGTTGACGAAAATCCGCGCCTGCGCAAAGCCGTGGAAGACTCCAAGGCCGCTAACATGCCCTCCGACAACGTGAAACGCGCCATAATGCGCGGCACGGGCCAGGAGCCGGGCGTAATTTACGAGGAAATAATCTACGAGGCTTACGGTCCTGGCGGCATAGCCATAATGATAAACGTCACAACCGACAATAAAAACCGCGCCGCCAGCGAAATCCGCAAGCTCCTGGACGTACGCGGCGGAAACATGGGCTCCACCGGATCCGTCGGCTGGATGTTTGAGCAGAAAGGTTACCTGACGGTCAAGAAAACTGCCGCCAGGGAGGACGAACTTATGTCCCTGGCCCTTGAAATAGGCGCGGAAGATTTCCGCTCCCCGATAGAATCCGACGAATACGAGATCATAACCTCCCCGGCGGATTTTGAATCCGTAAAGGCGAAACTGGAAGAGAAGAAAGTCCCCGTGGTTTCCGGCGAAGTCACGATGCTGCCCAGGAACGAGGTAAACATCGGAGAGGACAAGGCTGAGCAGGTACTGAAACTGATGGACGAACTGGAAGACCACGAAGACGTGCAGAAGGTATACTCCAACTTCAATATCCCCGACTCGGTAATCGCCAGACTGGAAAAATAATTTAATGAGGATACTAGGCATAGATCCCGGGCTGGAGAGGACCGGCTGGGCCGTACTGGAAAAAGACGGCGCCGCTCAGCCGAGGCTTGCCGCCTCCGGAGTTATACGCACCCCCGGGAACACCCCGCTGGAAAAACGTCTGGCCTCTATCTTCGACGGACTCTCCGCGCTGGTAAAAACCCATTCTCCCGATGAAGCGGCCATTGAAGAAGTTTTCTTCTCAAAACGGGCCAATACGCAGGCCAACACAACCCACGCGCGGGGAGTGATACTGCTGGCCTGCGAAAAAGGCGGCGTACCCATAAGCTCCTATAACCCCAAAGTTATAAAAAAAACGATCTCCGGCAGCGGCGCCGCAGGGAAGCGGCAGATGCAGCGCGTGGTACAGATAACCCTTAATCTCGTCTCCTTGCCGGAACCCGACGACGTGGCCGACGCCATGGCCGCCGCGCTATGCCATCTTCGCCTTGCCCCCTTAGCCAGGGCGATGGCCAGGGCGGCCGCAGGATGTTAGCCTATCTGCGCGGCCGGATTGTGCTGAAAAATCCCGGGAGCGTCGTAATAGAAACCGGCGGCGTCGGCTACGAAGTCTTCCTCTGCGAACCCTCGCTTGCCGCCCTTGGCCCGGACGGCGGCACGACGGAATTTTTTATAGCCGAATCAATAAGCATGTACGGCGGAACCGCTCTTTATGGGTTTATCTCTAAAGAGGAAAAAAGCCTCTTTGACCTTTTCCGGGACGCGGTGCCCAATACCGGGGCCAGGAAAGCGCTGGATTACCTGGGCAAAGCGGTAAAATCAATGCCAGACTTTATCGGGGCGGTGACCGCCAAAGACTCAAAACGTCTTACCGCAATTTTCGGCTTTACCGCCAAAACCTCCGAAAAGCTTATCTCCGCGCTTAAAGACAAGCTGCCCTCGGCGGGCCCCGCCGCATCGGCGGGCTTCAGCGCCGCCTCCGGCGCCTACGCACAGGCCATGAACGCCCTTACCGCGCTGGGTTTCAGGGCCGGCGAGGCCAGGTCCTCCCTTGAAGAAGCGGCGGCGGAAGCCGGCCCGGGAGCTTCGGCTGAATCAATAGTAAGGCTGGCCCTCAGGCGCCTCTCCCCGAAGGGCGCATAGGCAGGCAGCCTAAACAACCTGGGCAGCGTAACTACTCAGGTAGATAGAATTCAGAATTCAGGAGTCAGAATGAAGATGCCAGCGACAAGATTTGATGACCTAGCGGCGTGGCAAAGGTCCCAACAGTTTGTGCTTGCGGTCTAGCTGTTGGAGGCTTATTGG
>CAZYFL010000271.1:0-3585 GCA_964646805.1 uncultured Elusimicrobiaceae bacterium
TATGGACCTGAAAAAACTTTCCATTTTCCTTAAAGAGAACGGCATCCCCTCGTTCCGCCTGAATCAGGCGCGCGACGCCGTATACAAAAATTTTGCCGCCTCCTGGGATGAGATACCGGCGCTTCCGGCCGCCCTGCGCGACCGCCTCAGGCGCGGCATCCATATCCATTCCGTGAAAACCCTGGAAACCCTGATCTCAAAAAAAAGGGACGCTATAAAATTCTGCTTCGCGCTGAAGGACGGCCTGAAGATAGAGGCCGTGCTGCTGAGACTCCAACCGGAAAAATGGAGCCTCTGCGTCTCCGTCCAGGCCGGCTGCCCCGTGCGCTGCCCTTTCTGCGCCACCGGCAGGAAAGGCCTTAAGCGCAACCTGTCGCCTGACGAAATAACGGATCAGTTCCTAGCCGCCGCCCACTACCTCAAAACCGGGGGAACGCAGAAGATAGGCAGCGTCATCTTCATGGGTATGGGTGAGCCCTTCCTTAATTACGACTCGGTGGCCGAGGCCGTGCGCACAATAACCGACCCGGAACTTATAGGCCTGGGCCAGCGGCATATCTCGATCTCAACCGCAGGCCATGTGCCCGGGATTCGCCGCTTCGCCAAAGATTTCCCGCAGTGCAACCTGGCCATCTCGCTGCACGCCGTTGAAGACTCCCTGAGGACGGAGCTGGTGCCGCTTAACCGCACCTATCCGCTCAGCCAGCTGGCCAAATCCCTGAAGGATTATATTTTCTCCACCAGGCGCCGCGTCTTCGTGGAATATGTCCTGATGGAAGGCGTCAATAACAGCCGCAGCCAGGCGGCCAGGCTCAATGCCTGGCTGCGCACGGTGGCGGCGCCCAAATATTTTGTGGTGAATATCATTCCCTACAACCGCACCGGCGGCCCCTACAAGGCCCCGACGCGCGAGCGCACCAAGCTTTTCACGGAACTACTGGAGGCCACGGGCATTGAAGTGACCATACGCAAGAGCATGGGCGAAGACATCTCCGGCGCCTGCGGCCAGCTCGCCGGTAAATAAAAGTCCACAGGAGTTTTCGCTAAACCGCGCGCACGAAGCGCCTATGCCTGAGGTATTCTATCACACCTGGTAGAATGGAGATGAAAATAATGGCGAGTATGACCGCGGTAAAATTATTTTTTACGATCGGGATGTTACCAAAGAAATAGCCCGCCAGCGTAACAGAGAAAACCCACAGCAACCCTCCCGCCACGTTATAGGCGAGGAATTTCCCGTAGGTCATGGCGCCAACCCCTGCCACGAACGGCGCGAAAGTGCGCACTATCGGCACGAAGCGGGCGATTATTATGGTCTTGCCGCCGTATTTCTCGTAGAAGGCGTGGGTCTTCTGAAGGTATTCCTTTTTAAGGATGCGGGAGTCCTCGTAATGAAAAACCCTGGGACCCATATACTTGCCCACCGCGTAGTTCACGGTGTCCCCAAGCACCGCCGCGACCGAAAGCAGGGCCAGAATCAGCTTGATGTCCAGATCCCCCAAGCCGCAGAAAACGCCGACGGCGAACAACAGCGAGTCACCCGGCAGTATTGGCGCGACCACCAGGCCTGTTTCGCAGAAAATTATCAGGAAAAGTATAAGATAGGTCCAGGTCCCGTAATCCTGTATTACGGCCCCAAGGTATTTGTCCAGATGCAGCAGGATATTAAAGGCGTGGACCAGGTATCCGAAAATAGTTGAAAATAATTCCGTCATTCTATCTGTTTTGGCGCGGCGCTCTCAGGAGAGGACGCCGAGCCGGTCACCCGCCCCAGCCTGTCGCCGAAGCGCTCCGTGTGCTTGAGCGCGTCGTCACAGCTGACCCCTGCGTTCTTGAGGTGCTTGCCGGTGAGCTGCAATTTTTCCTGCACGTCTGAAAAATTTTTTTCAAGGTGAGACAGCTCTCCCATGATAACCCTGGCCTTCTCCTCTATGCGAAAACCGCGCAGACCGTAAACCAGCGCCGTCAAATAGGCATAAAAGCTGTTGGGGGAAACCAGCACCACATTTTTGGCGATGGCGTAGCGCAGCACCTCGTAATCCGCGCTCAGGGCGTCGCTGATGACTGTTTCGTAGAACACGTTCTCAGCAGGCACATACATCATGGCGAAGTTGAAAGTGCCCTCGTCGGGGTTTATATACCTGGCCGCTATCTCGTCTATGCGCAGTTTCACGCTTTTTACGAATTCCTTCTTGCTTCTGGATTTCTCGGCATCGTCCTGCGCTGCGGCGTAGCGCTTGAAGCTCTCCATCGGGAACTTGGCATCTATGGGCACCATGCCGCCGGCCAGCTTTATCACCGCGTCCACCCTGCCGCCGTTTTTAAATTCTTTCTGCGTTTCGTAGTTCTCGCGCGGGAAAATCTGTTTCAGCAGGTCCTCCAGCAGCAACTCGCCCAAATTGCCCCGCAGCTTGGGGGCGCTGAGAATGTCCTGCAACGAAGCGATATCTTTGCCGATCTCCTGCATGTTCTTCGCGGTTTCCTCAAGGATACCCAGCTTCTTCTGCACCTCGCCTATCACCTTCAACTGCTCGGTTATATTGCCCTGTGTACGGTTCATATTGTCGCCGACGCGAGCCATTATTGTTTCAAGCTGGGCAGAAAGCAGGGTCTGCGACTGGTTAAAAAGTTCCTGCTGGCGCGCCATGGCCGCTGTCTGCGCGCGGGCCTGCTCCACCTTCAAATCCGATATCCGGTTCTTCATGTCCAGCAGCTCGGCCGTACTCCCCTGGCCGGACTTCCGGGCCAGCAAAAACACCGCCGCGAGGGCGGCGGCCAGTATAAGGATATTAAGGACAAGGCTTACATTTTCCACATTGCTATTCTACAAACCCTAACAGTCTGCTGAGAACCCCCACTCGGGAGGATTTTGAGCAGACTGGTAACTACTCAGGTAGACAGAATTCAGGAGTCAGAATTCAGAATAGCCTGCCAATAAGCTTCCAACAGCTAAACTGCAGGCATAAACTGGTGCGACCTTTGCCACACCACCAGGTCTTCAAATCTTGTCGCTGGTATCTTCATTCTGACTCCTGAATTCTAAATTCTATCTACCTGAGTAGTTACGCAGACTGTTAAATCTGGTGGGTGGTACAGGATTTGAACCTGTGGCCCCTGTCGTGTGAGGACAGTGCTCTACCGCTGAGCTAACCACCCGGGAACCGGCTATCCATATTCCACGCGGTAAAAACTTGACCCCGCTATTAGCTTCCCGACGGCGTTATTCTTACACAAACGGCACGAACCTTAAACTGGGGGGCTGAGCCTTTGCATTGACTATTAGGGTCCAATTTACAACCATGTTTGAAGGGGTGGAGGTCCCAGTCTCCCACGGCGCCACGGCAACTGGCTGTGCATCCGGCAATAACATACCCTGCACTGCATTTTGCCCCTTCCTCTGTCGCGCCATACACGCGCGTATAAAAACCTGCCTTATTCCCCTTGGTTTCCTTTAGAACTATTTCAGAGTCTACTTTCTTTGCATCTAGATAACTTTTTGTAACCACAATATTGCCGGTGTCTGAGTCAATAGTTTCGTCATCCATCCTGATTTTTCCTGAAACATGCAGCTTTGCCTGCGGGCTT
>CAZYFL010000272.1:0-3520 GCA_964646805.1 uncultured Elusimicrobiaceae bacterium
AATAATCTGCAACTTCTTACTCCTGACTACTGAATTCTGACTACTATCTACCTGAGTAGTTACAATATAACATTGTGTGGGAGTAATCGCATGAGGATAAAATTCTGGGGCGTACGCGGGTCTATTCCCGTATCTGGGAAGAACTACTTAAAATACGGGGGCAGCACCACCTGCGTGGAAGTGCGTTCAAAAAAAGATGACCTGGTCATAATTGACGCCGGTTCCGGCATACGGCTGCTTGGGAAAGAACTTCTTAAAAATTCCCATAATAATTTCAATATGCTTTTCACCCACTCGCACTGGGATCACGTGCTGGGTTTCCCGTTTTTCGCCCCCATCTACAATAAGAAAACCCATATAAAGATAATGGGCTGTTCTTTCTCCTCCGACCCTGTCAGGGAAATAATAGCCAAGACCATGCAGCCTCCCGGCTTCCCTGTAAAATTTGAGGAGATTTCCGCCCGCTTTGAGTTCGCCACCGTCCGCCCCGCCGGTTGCGATATAGGCGGCATGCATGTGCTGCCGATAGAGCTCAGCCACCCGAACAACGCCCTGGGCTACAAATTCTCTGAGGGCGGAAAAACTTTCGCCTTCCTTACTGACAACGAGCTCGGTTTTATCCATCCCGGCGGAAAGGAATTCGGCGACTATGTCGCTTTCTCGCGCGGCGCCGACCTGCTGGTGCACGACGCCGACTATACTCCGGCCGAATATCCCAGGCGCAGGACCTGGGGCCATTCCACCTGGGAGCAGGCGCTGGACATGGCGCTTAAGGCCGAGGTGCGCGCGCTGGGACTTTTTCACCACAACCAGGACCGTTACGACTCGGAGCTGGACAGGATATTGGTCGAATGCGCGCGCCGCATCCGCCGGGTCGGTTCGCGCATGAAATGCTTTGCTGTCAGAGAGGGCCAGGAAGTGAAACTATAATTATGCCTTCTAAATTCTACCTTTATTCAGCCTGGCTGGACCCGTATTTTTACGTCTGGGCCGCTCTTTTCGCCACCGCTCTTTTCGCGCTGGTTTACTCCATACGCAGGTGCCTTGAACCCGGGAACGCCGCCGATTTTGAAGAAGCCGGGGAGGCCGGAACTGAAAACTCTTTTGTAGAAGCGGAACAGGCGTGGGCGCGCGTGTTAACAGCGGAGCAACCCGGGCTTCCGGCTGCGCAGCCGGAGCCGCAGGCGCAGCCTGAACCGGCGACCGCGGAGCCGGAGTCCGTCTCCGCGCCGACAGGCAGTCCTCAGGATTTAACCCGCGCTGAAAATTTTGTGCGCGGTATTTACGCCGGCATCTCCGGCCTTAACGAGAGGATGAAGGGGATAGAGGCCGTCCTCTCAAAAAACCGTAACAATAACGATTTTACCATGAAATTCCTTGAAGATATTCTGCAGGACATTGATTCCCTGGACAAGGTCAAAATAAAAGCCCGGATAGAATACCTGCTTTCAGACCTTAAGAAGTAACAAAAGTGAAAATATTTTCCGGGCCTCCGAATGGTCATACTATTTTGTTGCCAGTCTTATTGCTCGTCTTGACGCTTGGCGCGGGCCGGGCGCATTGCGGTCTTTTCCCTAAAAACGCCTTCAGCGACGATGCCAGGGGCCTTACGGGGGCGCAGTTCCTTAAAGTCCCGCCTTCCGCCAGGTTCTCGGCGCTTGCCGGGTCCGGCTTGGCGCTGGGCGGGGCGGATTCCTTTTTCCTTAACCCCGCAGGGACTTCCTCGGCCGGCCGCTCCGCCGCGGTTTCTTACGAATCCCTGCTGGCGGGCTCGGCCCGCGCAGGGGTGGTTTTTACCAGGCCTTCGCAGGCTGGGGTTTTTTCCGCCGGCCTGCTTTATAATAATTTCTCCCCGGGGCTTGAAAAGCTGGACGGGGCCGGCGGCGGCTCCGGTGCAGAGGTAACGGCTTATGATGCCGCCTTAGGCGCCGGCTGGGCGCGCCGGTCCGGCCGGCTGGATTTCGGCTTTACCCTTAAATACATCAAGTCGCGTCTGGCCGAGGCTTCCGGTTCCTCGGTTGCGCTGGATGCAGGGCTTGTTTTCAGAGAGGCCTCCCCTTCCCGCACCGAGCTGGCTCTCGCCGTGCGCAACTTCGGCCCCCCCATAAAACCAGGTTCGGAAAAGGCCCCTCTGCCATTTGAGGTCGGCGGCGGACTTAAATGGAAGTACACCCCTGATTTCAATATACTAATTGAAGGCCGGCTGCCCAGCGACCATTCGCCATACCTGGCTTTCGCAGGGGAGTGGTTCCTGCCCTATTCAGGGCGATCCGGTTTTTTTTTGCGTTCAGGGCTGAACTTTAAAAATTACGACGACCATGGTTTTATGGGGACTTTTGCCGGCGGTTTCGGTCTGAAATCCGGCGGGGCTTCAATTGACTACGCCTTTGTTCCTTACGGTGAGCTGGGCGCCGCCCACCGCATGACAGCGGGCCTGGCCTGGGGCCTGCCCTCCGGCAGGCAGGCGGCGGACGCGGACGGCGGAGGAGAGTTCCTTGTAAAAACCCTCATTGCCGTGGCCTCGTTTTCCGGTGAAACGGACGTGACCGATACGGAAGCAACGGTGGTGAGGAACCTGGTGGAGGCCGAACTCGGTAAAACCGGCAGGTTCAGGCTGGTGGAGCGGGCGAGACTGAATTTTATACTGGAGGAGAAAAGACTTTCGGTCTCAGGGCTTTCAACTGGAGAATGCGCGGTAGCGCTGGGCCGGGCTTCAGGGGCGGAGCTAGCGGTCTTCGGTTCCGTCAGCAGGGATAAAAACGGCTACCTGATTACCGTGCGCCTGGCGGATATCTCCTCGGCGATCATACTGCGCTCTGAAACCGTCATTGCCGCCGAGGATTATTTATTCCGTGACGCCGCGCGTCGTCTGGCCGCGGTCCTCTCCAGATAACTTATGAAGGAATGAATGCAGAAATGGGATCGAACTAAACGCAGAAAAACGATTTATTGACGACGGGAACTTTTAAGTGATATCATATAGGTACAGTGCCAGTTCCTATGACAAGACAGTCGGACGGCGTAAGCCTTTCAGCCGTAATAAACCCTGAAAATATTATTTTTTTGGATGGAAAGCCGTCCAAAGAGGAAGTCGTGCGCCGGCTTACGGAGAAGATACTTCCGCAGGTCGGCGGGAGAATAACCTGCAAGGCGCTTTTTGACCGGGTGGCCGAGGTTGAAAAGCTTAACCAGGTACTGGAGAGCGGGTTTTACATCCCACACGCTAAATTCCCCGAGCTTGATGCTTTTCACGCAGTATTGGGGATACTGCCTGAAGGCTTTATCGATCCGGCAACCGGCCTCAACGTGAGGGCGGCGCTTCTGTTGCTTTCTCCTCACAAACCCGTCTTTTTCCAGCGCCATCTCAATATGCTTTCCCTGCTCAGCCAGACTTTCCAGCCGGAGCTTATAGAAAAACTGGCCGCTCTTAAAGACCCAGCCGCCGCCTCCTCCCTTATCAGAGGCAAATAGTAACTACTCAGGTAGACAGAATTCAGGAGTCAGAATTCAGAATAGCCTG
>CAZYFL010000273.1:0-3508 GCA_964646805.1 uncultured Elusimicrobiaceae bacterium
CTGGCACTTCTCGTGGATGATGACGTCGTTGGAGAGTATGCAGCGCTTCAGCGAGGACTGGCTTATCACGCAGCCGTCGCAGATCATACAGTCCTGCAGGTTGGACTCTATTATCCTGGCGGGCGCCGTGGTGTTACGGGAGGCCTGTATAGGCCAGAGTTTGTTGTTCAGGTCCAGCCTGGGTCTGGCGCCCAGCAGGTCCATGTGGGTCTGCCAGAAGGCCTCCAGCGTTCCCACATCGCGCCAGTAACTCTTTTCCTCGTAGGTCTTCATCCCGGGCAGTTTCTGCCCGTCAAAGTTGTAGGCGAATACGCGGTACCGTTTATGGATGTTCGGCAATATGGTTTTGCCGAAATCCGGCGCGGTCGTCTCGCCTGACTCCTCGTGCAGGATCTTCACCAGCGCGTCGTAGCTGAAGATATAATTGCCCATGGAAGCAAAGGCGGAATTGGGGTTGCCGGGTATGGGTTTCGGGTTCTTTGGTTTCTCTTCAAAGCCGTTTACGCGGTTCCTGGCGTCCACTACGATGGTGCCGAAGCGCGAGGCCTGCCTGATCGGCACGGTTATGGCGGAGACGGTCACGTCGGCCTTGCCGGCAACGTGAAAATCTATCATCTGGCGCAGGTCCATGCGGTAGATGTGGTCGGCGCCGAAGATGGCCACCAAATCCGGCTTGTGGTCGTTTATAAGGTTCAGGTTCTGCTTTACGGCGTCGGCGGTGCCGCGGTACCACATCTCTCCCAGGCGCATCTGGGGAGGAACCACGGTTATGAAGTGTTCCCTGGTGATGCCGCCCAGGTTCCAGGTGGAACGCAGGTACTCAATCAGAGACTGCGACATATACTGCACCAGCACATAATTTGAGTAGATGCCGGAGTTGATGAAGTTTGAAAGCACGAAATCTATGACGCGGTATTTGCCGCCGAAAGGCACGGCCGGCTTTGAGCGTTCCTTGGTGAGCGGATAAAGCCTTTCGCCCTTGCCTCCCGCCATGATGATGCCGATAGTTTTCATGAAACTGTCTTGTTAGCTTATCGCATCCATTATCTCGCGCAGGTCCCTGCCCAGGCACAGGAACACCGGCTTGTCCACCGTAGTATAATTCTTGATGCGTTGCTGCCTGAGCTCCTGCGTGGCGGAGATAAGGTCTTCAAGGGTCCTGGCCTCCCGCGCCACGATAATTTCCTGATCGTCCAGACCGTAAGAGAGGAAAAAATTTTCCTGTATTTCTTTGTAGCGGGTCACTACCAGTTTCCGTTCAGCCAGGAGCTTCTCCCTCTCGTCCTCCGAGAGTTCGTACCAAGTGTGGGCTTTCACCACAGGGTGCAGCAGCATGTAGCGGTAGCGTCCGAAGGTATCCCTGGGCAGGAAACCGAAATCCAGGTCTTTTTTCAGCTGGGCGGTTTCGGGGCCGTGATGTACGCCCAGAAAGGAATGCACCGGGGTGAAATATTTCCCCGCGCCGGTTGAGAAGGTTCGCGCGCAGATTTCCTGCAGATAGGCCATATCGTCGGACATGCGCCAGAAAAGTATATCGGAATCCGCGCGCAGGCCTGAAACCATGTAGGTTCGCAGGAAGACCTTCTCCTGGCAGGCGCCCACCATGTTCTCAAATTCCTGCTTGGCCGCTATCTTTTCGTTGGAAATAAGCCGCCGGAAGTCCGGCTGCAGTTTCACGAACATGAAGCTTGAATAGATATTAGCGGACTTTTTTGTCTTTTCCATGTTTCATCTCCGCTACCGGCAGGCCCGGCTCCAGGTATAACAGGCTATGGCCGAGTATTTCAATCTCTTCCGCAGTTTCCAGGCCGGTCTGTATTTCGGTTATCAGGAAGCGCCTGCCGCCGGATTCTATAATATGCCGGCGGGGCGCCAGCATGGCGTTTTCGCTCTTTCCCACAAAAAGAGTACCGTTAAACTGTTCGCCTATCTTTATGCCGTTTTTGATGTCCAGCACTTCCAGCCAGAGGCGGTTGACGAGGTTGGATCCCTTTACGTGCAGGAAATTTACAAGCCTGGTCTCAAACCTGGCATCGGGGCTCCGCGCGTGCTCCACATTCGCGGTCATGCCCGCGGCCAGCTTTGAATACAGCGGTTCCGTGTTTTTTCCTATTATTACCACCTTTTTCGCCACCGTGAAAAGGCGGTCGCCCTTGGCGACACGGGTGCGCGGTCCCACGTAAATATTGGTGATAATCCCCTGGAGCTCCGGTTTTATTTCCGTGTAACTGTAGACGTCCTGCCATCGGCGCTCCGTCTGCTTGCGCGACTCCTCCGAACTGGAGTCCAGCAACGCGGCCATTTCCGTGGAGGCCATGCGCGCCAGCGTAGTCAGCGGGGTGACGAAGGTAAAAACTTCGGCCTGCACCTCTTCCACGCGGCCGTCGAAAGATGCGAAAATATCGTAGGTCTCCTGGGCGGTGGTAATGCCGGTCACCGGTGTGTAGACCGCTATCTCCCCGGTTATTATTGCGCGTTGCGGGAGGTTGTCCCAGAAGGCGGCCTTCGCCGTTTCGTTTTTAGGCGCTGGAACCGGGTCGGCCGCGCGCGCTGGGTATGTCAGCAGCAACGCCGCGCAATAAGCGTTAATGAAAGTTTTTTTCATTTATTTTTGACCAGGCTTTCCAGGTCCAGGGCATTTTGGATCGGAAGATCTCCGTTATAACATCCGCGTACTGCCGTATCTCGTACTGGGCGTGGGCGTCGGCGCGCAGGGTTATAAAATTCAGCAGGCTGCGCGCATTGATGCTCCAGTAGAACTGCGTGTACTGCGCCACCGGCAGCACCATGCGCGCCATCTCCCTGGCGGCGCCGGCTTCCAGCAACCTGCGGTAGGCGGCGTAGGAAGCCTTTATGGCCTTGTCGTAAACGGCCAGCATCTTTTCCTGCCTAAGCGCTCCGGAGCGCACCGAGCCCTGGCGGTTTATCTTGTCCTGCACCCTGAAGGCCTCAGGGTAGTAAAACTCATCCTGCACTTCCGTATACCGTGCCGAAATTTCATTGTAAGAGGCTATTCTGTGCCGCATCCACTGCCTGGCCACGAAGATGGGGCACTTTACATGGAACTGGAAAACAGAATGCTCAAAGGGGCTGAGATGGCCGTTGGCCAGCAGATATTCTATAAGTTTTTTATCCTGCTCCCCGCTCTTTGAGACCGAGCCGAAAGAGACTCGGGCCGAGTCAACGGCGCGCTGGTCGCCCCCCATAAATTCCACAAGTTTTACAAAACCCTTGTCCAGCGCCTTGTATGGATATTGTCCTGGTTTAATTCCGGTTTCAGCCATGCGCCTTCCGCGTACGTTTTCCGCTGTTCGCTTTCGTTGAATTGTTGTAGGGTAGACAGAATTCAGGAGTCAGAATTCAGAATAGCCCGCTAATAGGCCTCCAAAAATCTCGTCGCCGACATCCTCATTCTGACTCCTGAATTCTGACTTCTGGCTACCTGAGCAGTTACTAGCGGAAGTTTCCTAGTTACGTTGCCTCCATAATATTTTTACATCGTTCGCGG
>CAZYFL010000274.1:0-3508 GCA_964646805.1 uncultured Elusimicrobiaceae bacterium
CCCCGAAATATTAAGGTCGGGAAAGAACGCGCGGGAACCGATCTTATGTTTCCTACAAATTATTCATGTCTGGAGTCTTTAACACCTAAAGTGGCTTTGTGTGAGAAAGATTTCCAACTATTGAATTATGCTTTGAATAAATGGCGGCTGATTCCATCTCTGTCATCCCCGCAATCTGTAGGCGGGGATCCATTGAAGAAAAGGGGATTCCTAGATTCCTGTCAAAAGCATACGGGAATGATATACTGATATATTCCAGATTACAGATTATTTTTACCTACTGCAGCGGAACCCGATGCTGTTGTCCACAACGGACGGGGCGCGGGACGCGTTGAAGGCGAAGACGCCGTTGGCCGAGTCGCCGGCGTACCAACTACCGCCCCGGCACACCGCATTGGTTGTTACCCCGCCAATATACCTACCCACTCCATAAGCGCCAGTCCAACTGTTGTTTAAAGGGCCAAGAACCGGCCGCTCCTGGCTTAAATCAGGGCTGGCTGTACTATTCCATTCATAGTATCCGCCGGTATCAAAAGTAACCCCGCTAGGAGTACCTTGCGTGCCATCTGCGCCGGCACCATAAATCCATTCCCAGACATTCCCCGACCAATCCCAGATTTCTCCTCCACTGGAAAAGACGAGTTTTGTCTTTACATCTCTGCTGGTACCAAATTCCGGTGTAGCACCGATATAACTTGCGCTGTCAGTTATACCGACATTACCGCGCTTTAAACCACCACCGGCAGACACCAGACTGCCGATTGTCCCATTAGCCCAGTTGGCGGTTTGGGCTTCAATGTTCCTGTTGATGGTCTGCGTTTCTGGTATGGTAAGCAGGTGAGAGCCTGACCCGAGAGCGGAACATGCCGCTATTGCAGCCGTCTGGGTAATGTTTACCCATGGTGTTATATTCGCCTGAGAGGTTGCCACACCGCCCACGTCCTTTGCTTCATATTTCATAACATAAAAATCACTTGTCCCGAATGATGAATTTCCCGGAACAAATACCCATTCTCCTCCGGCACCTGGGTGTGTTGTATCGGAGGCCGCAGAAGACTGTCCCGAGCAGTTCCCTGCGGCATCGCAAGCGCTGACCGTGTAAGAATAAGCGGTAGAGGCCGCGCGGCCGGTGTCGCTATAGGTGGTGCTGGTTGGTGTGGCTACAGGTATAGCGCCGCCGTCACGGTAGATATTGTAACTTGTTACCCCGCCAGCATCAGTAGAGGCGGTCCAGGCGAGATTAATCTGGGTGCTGCTCACGGCCACTGCAGTGAGATTGACTGGCACGGTGGGCGGTTGTGCCAGTAGTATTTCCGCCTTTCTCTGGGCCACTTTCTCATCCACTTTATCGCCTGTCTTTTTCACTGCTTTTATAAGGCCAAAACTGAAACCGGCGTAAACCGCCACTGGAATAATAAGGATTATAAAAACACTAATGAGAAATTTTCGCATATGGCTTATCCGATATTATTTAAAATGCCAGTAAACACCCATATTCATCACATACTCAATGTTGCTCGCGGATTCTGAAAATTTATCGTCCTCTAAACTTATATACATGGGGCCAAAGTCCAGAAGTAGGCCGAGTTGTTTGGTTAAGAATACTTCACCGCCGACAAAAGCCCCGCCAGCATAACCAGTACTTTTACTCACTTTGCCCTTAAAGGTCAGGTAATCCGCCTCTATTCCGAAAAAGAGGCGCGGGTTCGATGCCTGTATGAAATAACGATAATACCTCGGGCCAAGGGCAAATACTCCAGAACCGGATTGCGCTCTTAACTCCCATGCGGTTTTGCTATTAGTTACATATTTTAAAGATGCGCCTGGATAGAGTCCCCCTAGCGCCCAGTTCCCGGCGGTCGGCGGATTGTTTGCCTGACTGCCTTCTGCAGCCAAAAGGAGCCCTGTTCCGCTTAAGGATAAAAAGCAGACAGTTGCGAGAGAAAAAAGAAATGTTTTTAAATAAAACAGTAAATGTCTGGCCATATAAATGCCGGAGGCGTGATCGTCTTCCCCTTCAAAAGAGCCGCCTAACCTTATCAGCTCTAAAGGTTATAATACAAAAACTGGCAAAGCGTTTTGTGTATTAAACACCAATCTGCCACGAGAGTCGCAAAAGTTCAATCCGCTATTCCCCCCTCTCGTAGGGGGATTTCTCTTTTTATTATCTGAGTGTCGCAAAAGTAGCACTTTCACGCCTTGGGGAGGGTAGGGCGGGGGGGGCCAGGAGAAATTTATAATATTTTCCCGTCCTGCGGGGCCTTGACATATACCACATATGTGATATACTATATATGTGATATTCGTTATGGGTTGCAAGCAAAGAAGGAATAATGGGCAATCAGATAAATTACGAAATTGAGTTTTATAAAAAAGTGGGTGATGAACGATCGCCGGTGGATGATTACCTTGATACAATGCCGGAGAAGCACCGACAGAAAGCTATGGCAATCATGGCCAGGCTTGAGGAAGAAGGGCCAAACCTGAAGCGTCCGCACGCTGATACTTTGCGGGGGAAGATCCGGGAGCTTCGTTGTGGCTTCCATACTTTCGAACACAGATTTTTATATTTCTTTTGGAATAAAGTCATTGTCATTACCCACGGATTCTTAAAAAAGACGCGGGCTGTCCCAGGAGGCGAGATCACAAGCGCGGAACAAGCAATGAGTGAGTGGACCAAACGAAACAAAGTTTAAATTGAGGGGAATATTATGAAAATGACAAATAAGAAAAGGACTTTCCGCGACAGGCTCAATGAGGAAATGAAGAAGCCTGGCTTTAAAGAGGGTTTTGAGCGGCATTACCTGGAAGCGGTTGTCGCGGAAAAGATAGTAGAGCTGCGGGAACATCAGCATATGACCCAGGTTCAATTGGCTAAAGCAATTGGAACGGGGCAGGGCGCCATTTCTCGTATTGAGAG
Organism: uncultured Elusimicrobiaceae bacterium; assembly: GCA_964646805.1. Taxonomy (GTDB): domain Bacteria; phylum Elusimicrobiota; class Elusimicrobia; order Elusimicrobiales; family UBA9959; genus UBA9959. The sequence continues at coordinate 2,921 of CAZYFL010000274.1, forward strand.
CGGTGAGCAAAACCTTACCTTTGGTATGCTTGAAAAGATTGCCGGTGTTTTAAAGTGCCGGGTAGTTGTGGATTTTAAGCCAGCTTAACCGTTTGAGCGCGAAGCCCGGCCGGGCCCGCGCCGGCGGGCAGTCGGCGCCCGTAACCAGGGAAGTTTCCCCCCTTCACTTTTGATACGCCCTGGTGTTCGCCTTCCACCCATGAAAGCGAACTTCCCCGCTTTTTCAATCCCCCCCCGCCCTGCGGCGCCCTGCTTTAATAAGCGCACATAGTTCGCCTTCTTTAAAGAATACGAATTCCTTAAGCGAGTTTTCTGTACCATTGCTCCCTACTATGCCAGTTTTCTGTCCGGTTGCTCCCCAGGCCCAACCCTTAGCGTGTGTTTTTTCTCGTTTTCTGAGGCGACCCCTTTTACATCCAACCATTTTGTATTCACTTTATGGGTGGCAAGGACTAATCTGATTGAGTGATATAGTGAAATGGTCGGGAAAAACTGGACCGATTTTTAAGCTGACTTAAGGTGGATTCTGAAAATGTTGACCGCGGCCTGAAACTCCCCACTTTTCCGCACTTTACACTCCCCACTTAG
>CAZYFL010000275.1:0-3496 GCA_964646805.1 uncultured Elusimicrobiaceae bacterium
AGGCGGTGGCAGGGGAGGTAGGTTCCTCAACGATGCCGCAGAAGGTGAACCCCATATATTTTGAGAACGCGGAAGGAAACCTAGGGCTGGCCAACGCGCTGCTGGGCTTCTTCTCCGTCAAGCTGCCGATTTCCAGGCTGCAGCGCGACCTCTCGGATTCCACCGTAGAACGCAATTTCGGGATAGCCCTGGGGCATGGGCTGGCGGCTTACAAGTCCGTGCTTACCGGCCTCTCCCGTGCCGCCGTGGACGAGGCTGCGGCCCGCGCGGAGCTGGAGCTGCACCCGGAGGCGCTGGCCGAGGGTATACAGACTATATTAAGGCGTGAAGGTGAAACCGGCCCCTATGAACTACTCAGCAAATTCACGCGGGGCCGCGCCGTTACCGCCCTCGGGCTGCGGGAATTTATAGATGGGCTTAAGCTCAAGCCGGAAATAAAGGCGGAACTCAAGCGGCTTTCGCCCCTTAACTACACGGGGCTTTCCGCTAAACTCGCTAAGGGCTAAGGAGGCTTGAAATGCCTGTTGATATAGTTGTAGGCGGCCAGGCCGGGGACGAGGGGAAGGGAAAGATTTCAGCTTATCTGGCGGTAAAAAATAATTACGATTATGCCATAAGGGTGGGCGGACCCAACGCAGGGCACACTATATTTTTCAAGAATAGGATCTACACTCTTAAAACCATGCCGGGCGGATTCGTAAATAAGCGTACCAAGCTGGCGCTGGGCGCCGGCGCTTATATAATAACGGACTGGCTGGAAAAGGAAATACGGCTCACCGGCGCGGAAAACCGGCTGCTGATAGACCCACACGCCGTAATTATAGAGCCGCGCCATACGGCGGCCGAGCGCGCCGATGCCCGCCTGATGGGGAAGATCGGCAGCGTGGGCACCGGCCTGGGTGCCGCCGTGCGCGACAGGGTGGACCGCAAGAAACTGCGCTTCGCCAAGGACGAGCCCCGCCTGAAGAAATACGTCAGGGACGTGCCGGAAATTCTAAATAAAGCCCTGGCCAAAGGTTCCCGGATGTTGCTGGAGGGCACGCAGGGAATGAAGCTGTCAATGTTGCACGGCGAATATCCGTTCGTCACCTCGCGCGACACCACCGCCTCCACCTTTATGGGCGAGGCCGGTCTGGGGCCTAAATATGCCGGAGAGGTCTATGCGGTGTTCAAACCCTATGTTACCCGCGTGGGTCCGGGGATGATTGCCAATGAGTTAAAGGACAAGAAGGCGCTTTCCAGGTACCACACAACGGGCCGCGAGGTGGGCAGCGTCAGCGGCCGCCTGCGCCGGGTGGGGGAATTTGAAATGAACGTGGCGCGCCGGACTGTAAGCATAAATTCCGCCACCAGGCTGGCAATAACCCATATAGACCTGCTGGAGGGGGCGGACGTTTCGCGCGGGATAAAGAGTTTCAACGGCGAGGCTGAAAAATTCCTGTCCGCGCTTGAGAAAGTCTGCGCCGTTTACCCTTACCCCAAAGTGGCTCTGATCTCCTACGGCCCAGGCCTCTTTGACGTGATTGAGATGAAAGATTCATGAGGAAACCGGGATTGTGTGGGACTGAACGGAATTTTGGACTCATAAAAGGTATCATAATGAACGGATGTTAAATTAAGAACTGAAAATAAGGAGATACGCATAATGACAACTACGCAGACATACAAGACCATCGATCGGGTCAGCCTCAAGGCCAAGATCGACAATAAAGAGAAGTTTCACATCTGGAATGCTATAACGAAAGAATACCATAAGCCAGAGGCCAACATCCCCGGGTCACAGTGGATTCCCGTGGATACCCTCACCGAGAAGCTCGCCAACGAGAAAGTTCCTGCCAAGACCGACGTCATCATCACCTACTGTGGAGGGGCCCAGTGCACCTCATCCAGGCAGGCCGCCGAGAAATTAGCATCGTTCGGTTACACGAATGTCTATGTCTATGAGGGAGGCTTGAAGGATTGGTCCGAGGCAAAACTGCCTCTCGTCACACTGTAAAGAGAAAAAGAAAGCGCATCGCAAATGCAGCCGGTGTGAGAAAGCGCCGGCTGCAAATTTTCAGGAACTCATGCCCTGCAATTCTGGTCATCGTGAGGGCTGCATCCTAGCCAAAGCCAAGCAAGACGAAGACGTTCGTCCTAGCGAGGGCACAGCTACGGCATTGACTGGATCATCCCTTTACGCACGGATGATTTGGGCCGGAATGATTGGTTTTCCACAGCCTAAAACGTCCCGTTTTAAGATTTTTAATGCCCATTTCGGGAACTTAATTTCAGATTATACGGCTATTTTTGCTACAATTTCCCGACAGGCAATCACAGTCAGGGGGATTTTTCATGGATAAACTCAGGATTCTGGTTATTGAGGACGACAAGCTGTCGCAAGACATCCTAGCCGATAATCTGGCTGGCCAGACTGTGGACTTCGCGGATGACAAAGTTTCCGCCGAACGCAAACTCAAAACCGGCCATTACGATATCTGTTTTATAGATCTTATGCTGGGCGAAAACGATAATGACCGTTCCGGCCTGAAACTTATCCCATTAGCTGTTTCAAAAGGAATATATTCGGTAGTAATGTCCAGTTGCGACACGGAAGAAACCATCGGAAAGGCCTATGCGCTTGGCTGCAAAGAGTTTTATGTAAAAGGCAACGAGAAATCCAACATAGCGGCCATTATAGCCCGGTATTTACAGGGCGACCCGGGTAAAAAGGCGAAGAATGTTTTTGCGACCGGATTTATCACCAATGACCCAGCCACGCGCTCAACAATAACAGAAGCGCTGAAATACGCGCCAACGCATCTGCCTATGCTTATACTCGGACCGTCCGGCACCGGCAAGACTACTTTGGCAAAACTATTACATGAACACTCTGGCCGGACAGGCGAGTTTACGGCTATAAACTGCGCGGCTCATACGGAAGATCTGCTGGAAGCCGAACTGTTCGGTTATAAAAAAGGCGCTTTTACGGACGCCAAAGAAACCCGCAAAGGCAAACTGGCGCAGGCCGACAAAGGCACGCTTTTTCTGGACGAGATAGGCTCCATGAGCCACAATATGCAGACCAAGCTCCTTAAAGCTATTGAGGAAAAGTCTTTTTACCCCCTCGGCGCCGATAAGCCGGAGTATTCCGATTTCCGCATTATCAGCGCGACACTGGAAGATATGCAGAAGCTATTAACTGAAGGCAAACTGCGATTTGACTTCTTCCAGCGGGTTCACGGTATGACGATAACGCTGACACCCCTGGCGCACAGGAAATGTGATATCTTCCCGCTTATACAGGCATTTACGAAAAGAACAAAACGGCTGGCCTTTGAACCGGACGCCAAAGAATATCTGCTGGGGCATGGCTGGCCCGGCAATACGCGCGAGCTTAAACGTTTTGTGGATATTGCGGCGTCCGGCACGGACGGGCCTGTGACGCTTGAAATAGTTAAGCGCCATATTACGCTTTCCGACGCGCCGGAGCAGCCGGGAACCATAACCATAACGC
>CAZYFL010000276.1:0-3493 GCA_964646805.1 uncultured Elusimicrobiaceae bacterium
CAGGCTATTCTGAATTCTGACTCCTGAATTCTGTCTACCTGAGTAGTTACGATAATATTGTGAAAGCGCGATTTTTATTGTGCAAGCAGGGGAGGCAGAAATGAACGAGAAATTACATATACCCAAGCCTGAAAACGAACCCATGCTGGACTACGCCCCCGGCAGCCCTGAGCGCGAAGAGCTGATAAAAAAACTGGCGGAATTAAAAAGCCAGGCCGTGGATATCCCGCTTATAATCGGCGGCAAAGAAGTGCGCACCATGAAAACCTCCGACATAATCATCCCGCACGACAATCAAAAAACTTTGGGCAGCTTCCACAAGGCCGGCGCCGCCCAAGTGCAACTGGCCATAGACGCCGCTAACGCGGCCAGGGCAGGCTGGGCGCGTACGCCCTGGCGGGAGCGGGCCGCTATCTTCCAGAAGGCGGCCCAACTGCTGGCCGGACCCTGGCGCTCTACGCTGGTCGCCGCCACCATGCTGGGCCAGTCCAAAACCCCGCACCAGGCCGAAATCGATGCCGCCTGCGAACTGACGGACAATTACCGCTTTAACCCCTTCTACCTGTACCGGCTCTACGCTCAGCAGCCACCCTCCCCGGTCGGGGAAAAGAACAGTCTGGAGTACAGACCGATGGAGGGGTTTATTTTCGCGTTAACGCCGTTTAACTTCACGGCCATTGCCGGCAACCTGCCCACCGCCCCTGCTTTAATGGGGAATACCGTCGTATGGAAACCCGCCTCCAGCGCGGTCTTTTCCGCCCACTATCTGATGAAGCTCTGGCAGGCTGCGGGGTTGCCGGACGGCGTGATTAATATGGTTCCCGGCCCGGGGGGCGAGGTTGGCGCCCATGCGTTAGACAGTCCGGATTTCGCCGGCCTGCATTTTACCGGCACCACTCCGGTCTTCAACAGCCTCTGGACCACCATAGCCCGCAATCTCTACAAATACAAGGATTACCCGCGCATTGTAGGCGAGACCGGCGGCAAGGGGTTCATCTTCGCCCACAACTCCTGCGATCAGGAGGCGCTGAAGACGGCTATTATCCGCGGCTCCTACGAATACCAGGGCCAAAAATGCTCGGCGGCCTCCCGCGCCTACATACCCCAATCGCTCTGGAACAGCATAAAGGACGACTTGATCCGGCAGATAAACGGCATAAAGATGGGGCACTGCGAGGACTTCTCAACCTTCATGAACGCTGTCATAGACAAGACGGCCTATGACAGGGTAAAGGAACACCTCAGCCTGGCAAAAAAAGCGCCGGACGCCAAAATACTGGCCGGCGGCGGTTGCGATGAAACACAGGGCTACTTTATAAAACCCACGCTCATAGAGACCTCAAATCCCCTGTTCAAGACCATGAGTGAAGAAATTTTCGGGCCGGTGATGACCGTGTTCGTTTACGCCGACGACAAGTTCGCGGAAACGCTTAAGATCTGCGATCAGACCTCGCCCTACGCGCTGACCGGGGCCATCTTCGCCCGCGACAATGACGCTATAAAGGAGGCCTCGGACTGCCTGGCCGATGCCGCCGGCAACTTCTACATAAACGACAAGCCCACAGGCGCAATGGTTGACCGCCAGCCTTTCGGCGGCGGCAGGTCCTCAGGCACCAACGACAAGGTGGGCTGGCCGCATAACCTGTTGCGCTGGACCTCCGCCAGGACGATAAAGGAAAACCTCGCGCCGCCTACGGATTACAGGTACCCCTATATGGGGGAAGGGAAGCGGAATTAGAAGAGGCTGAATAAGAGTCCGGCGGTGAAGGCGAAGAGCGCCCAGAAAAGAGCGTAAACCAGCAGGCCGCGGCGGCCTATGAGCTTCTGGGACATTATCATAGTGGGGATGCAGGTGCCGACCGAACCCAGCAGGAAAGCGAAAGCGGGACCAGGGCCAAGCCCGAGTTTCAGCAACGACAGTGTCAGCGGTATTTCCTCGCCCTCGCAGACATACAGCGGCACACCCACCAGAACGGCGGCTATGTAGGCCAGCGGACCGGAAGAGCCGATATAGCGTGGAATAGCTTCAAGAGGAACCAGCACGGTAAGGAGGCTGGCTATAGCCATGCCGAGCACGAAATATTTGGCCAGATCCTTCAGTATATCTATAAAAACCGGCCAGAACTTTTTGGTACCCTCCTCTTCATCCCCGCCGGAACAGCCGCAGTCTGAAGGACATTTCTTCTCCGGGATCGGTGCCGGAATATCCAGGAAACCGGGATTATGGCGTTCCAACCACAGGAAGATAGAGCCTATCATCATGGCCCCGCAAAAAGCGGCCAGCGCACGGGCGATAGTAAATTTCCAACCCAGTACAGCCCAAGTGAGGATCAGCGTTTGCGGGCTCACCAACGGTGAGGCCAGCAGGAAACTGGCGACCGTGCCCAAATCCGCGCCCTTGCGCCGCAGGCCGTCGGCCATGGGCATGGTGGCGCAGGAGCAGCCGGGCATTATCATGCCCAGTATGGAAGACTTGGCCATGGAAAGCCAGCCGCCCCGCAAATGTTTCAGCGCGAACTCCGGTTTAACAAAAACGTCCAACGCCGCGCCGAAGGCGGCCCCGCCCAGGAAATAGGGTAACACCATCCAGGTGAGCGTCAGGAATTCTTTGGCGAAAGCGTAAACATGATCCATACTGATATTTTCGCAGGCTCCGTCCTGAAAGTCAACCGGTATAATTTACCGACGGTAACCCCTGTAGCGGCGCAAATAGGAAACCGGAGACCCCGCCTCCGGCTTTCCGAGCCAAGTTAGAACGGGACTTCTTCGATCCCACCCCCGCCGGACACAGCCGCCTTGGCGGCGGGCTCTGCTGCCTCCGAGGCGCCGCTAGCGCTATCGCCGCGGCTTCCAAGGAATTCTATTTCATCCACATAAACCACCATCTTGGACTGTTTCCTGCCGTCTTCCTTCCCTGCCCACTCTTCCAGTACCAAGTGACCTTCAACATAGGCCTGCTGGCCCTTGTGCAGATATTTTTCAGTCAAATCCGCCAGCTTGCGCCCTGTCTCGCGGTTGAACGCTTTCAAATCCACCCACACGGGAACTTCTTCCCACTGCCCGCTTTGCTGGTTCTTACGGCGGTTGTTAACGGCGAAACCGATATTGGCTACCTTGCCGCCGTTGCTGAATTCCCTAATCTCCGGGTCGCGGGTCAGACGCCCGATGAGCATTACCTTGTTTAAGTTTGCCATAAAATATCTCCTTGTCCCACTTATAGATTTTCTCCGATAACTTCGCACATCCCTGGCGCTCCCCCACAGTACAAACAGGCCATATCTCTGCTGCCTACGCTCACTCTATCACTTTTACAGCGCTGTTTTCAATTTACGACGAAGAGCCCGCATTGTTCCTTTCACAAGCTCCTGGGCCGTATAAATAGCATAGCAGATCAACCCGACAAGGGTGTGTCGGGTTGATCTGGAGAATTTAAGGAAATTTTGTAACTACTCAGGTAGACAGAATTCAGGAGCCAGAATTCAGAATGGTGGAG
>CAZYFL010000277.1:0-3490 GCA_964646805.1 uncultured Elusimicrobiaceae bacterium
AGTGACAGTAATCCGGGGATAGCGGGATTTACGGATGCGGGCGGGAATTACAGGGCAATGATTTCAACAGCGGGCAACGTCGGCATCGGGACGACGAATCCCTCCTACAAACTCGATGTTGTCAGCGGCGGCAACAGCACCGCCCGTTTCGGCACCGCCTCCTCCGACAAGGTCATCATCGGCGGCGGAGCCGGCAAACTGGACGTGGGAACCATCGATCCTGTCTATGACATCGGCGGCAAAAAATACTCCACCTACGGCTTCTCCACCGTGGGTATTCATGAGGCCGTAACCGGCGTGGTCTCTCTTCACCGCGTCGGCAAGCTCTACTCTCATACCATCCACTTCAACAAAGCGGAGGAAGGCTCCGACCTGTGGGTCTTCCACAACATTACCGACCGCGATTTTAATAAACTGGTTGTGCTTCTCACCCCCGGTTCCCCCGGCCGGGTCTGGTATACTAAAGATCCTCATCTCAACAGCCTGACCTTTTACAGCGATAAGCCGGGAGAGGTTTCCTACCAACTTTGCGCGCCGCGCTTTGACCACCGCGAATGGGGCAATATTCATCCTGACCAGAAATCGCTGGGCTTGAAGGTGAAACATCAGCCGGAGCTCCCCGGAGGAGACGGGCATGAATAAGAAATTGATTAGCGCCATCCCCCTCGTCTTCCTGTCAGCCGCCTCCATAGCCGGCCGGCCGGCGCCGTCTATCCCGGCCGGCGTACAAACCTATCGCATCATGAGCCCTGGCGGGCGCTCTCCCCGCATCGTGGAGGCGGTGATCAATCCTCTGGACGTAAAGGTGGGCGACCGGCAGGAAATGCGCGTCATGGTTCAGGATGCGCGCCCGGTGCAGTCGGTACGCGCCGAGGTCTCCACCGATACGGGAATAAAGACTTTCCGGCTTTCCCGCGTAGCCGGAACCGACACCGACGGAGAGTGGAGGGCGGCGTGGAAGGTATCCGATACCCACTCAAAAACTTATTCCACCACGTTCATTGCCGTGAACGCAGCCAGCCAGACCGACTCCGTCACGCTTAGCTGGACCGACCCCTGCAGTCCGCCGGCGGGAGGCGACTGGACTCTTGACGGCAATTGCTCCTTTTCGGGAGCCAATGGCGTGGACAACGGCAATGTCATTCTCAACAATGTTTCCTACACTTTGACGGTTGAAGCCGGCGCAGCTTTCGCCTGGAACTCCGGCAAAGAAATCACGCTCACCGGCGGGAGCGTCGCCATCAACGCCACGGGGGAGATGAAACAGACAAACCTGTGGATGATAGACGCGGATGCGGACGGATATCCGGCCACTACGGTTCAATACGCCCAGGACAGCGCTCCCGTCAACGGGAGGCGCCGTAATCTGATGGCCACCACTTCGTCGGTGGATTGTAACGATTCCAACAATCTGGTGGGCATAGCTCCCACGGCGCCGTCAATCAGCGCGAGCGCGCTTTCAACGGCATTGCAAGTGGATATTTCATGGGGCGCGGTTTCCGGCGTCACCGGCTATAAGTTGTATAGAAGCCCGGATGATGTCACTTATTCTCTGATTGCTTCACCCGTCTCTACTTCATATTCCGACACAACAGTTTCGTCCTGGAACACCGTTTACTACTACAAAGCGCTCTCTTACCTCACCGGCTGTTCTGATTCCGCGTTCAGCAACGTAGCCAGCGCCCAAACCACAAACAACCTGACATATGCGGCAGGCCATACAAGAACCCAGTGCACCAGCGCGGGGGGAACTATTTCTGATTGCACCACAGGAACATGTTGTAGATTTTATACAACCGGCTGTCCCGGCGGCTGGACTGCGGCTTCATGCTGGGGCAGTACGCTGGCTTCCTGCACATCCCAGCAGTGCAATTGCACCAACGGTTCATGCTGTGTGGGAGGACACACCTGGTCAAACAACTGTTCTTCGGGTGGTTGTTGTATGAAAGACGTCAACGGCTGCGAGCCCAGTTGCAACACGTATGTGTGCGTGTCGGTTGCCGCGAACCCTGTGGAAAGCGTGGGATGTTATTAAATTTAATATGATGGTTTGTGGTTCACCGGATACTTACAAAAAATCTGCCGGAGAAACGCCCGCTATTGTCTTTCAAACACGAGCAGGGTTTCCGTGTGCGGGGTGTTGGGATAAAAGTCAAAGCCGGCGGCGCGGACTATTTTGTATTTTTCAAGGAAAAAAGCCGCGTCGCGGCCCTGCGTGATGGGGTTGCAGGACAGGTAGATTATCCGCCTGGGCAGGATTTCCATTATCCGTTTTATCACCTTCTTGTGCAGGCCGGCGCGCGGCGGATCCAGCGCCAGTATATCCGTGCCGTCAAACAACCCTGCAGCGGTTTTCTCCGAAAGCGAACAGACTACCTCAAAATTGGAGGCCCCGTTGGCCGAGGCGTTGAGCGCCGCGTATTTTGACGAGTTGGGCGAGGATTCCACCGCGTAAACCTTGTCCGCCAGGTCCCGCAGCGTCAGCCCTATCACACCCACCCCGGAATACAGGTCTACCAGCTTGCCGCATTTTCCACCGGAGGCGGATCCGCCAGGTTGTCCGGCGGGAAAGACCGCTGCGCGTATTTCCTTCAGCGCCTCCTCAAAAAGCGCTATATTATTCTGGAAAAAACAATCAAAGCCGTATGAGAACTTCCCGCCCAGTATTTCCTCGGTGACGAAGTCGTTGCCCCAGGAGTTTATTATCCCGTCCACCTGGCTGACCGGACTGAGGGGGTTTGAATAAATTGCCAGGAAGCCGTCCAGGCCCTCTATCTTCATTTCGGGCAGGACAATATCCTGCCGCTTCATGAACAGCGCGGCCACGCGCGAACAGGGATTTTTGGCTTCGCGTATTATCAGCGTCTTCAAATCGGCGGTGGAAAGCTTCAGATCGTTCAGTATTGCCAGCGCTTTCAGCGCGGCGGCGTTGGTTTCCGGGCTTATCAGCGCGCAGCCTTCCGGCAACGGATATTTTTCGCGGTAGTTGCCGCGCTTGTGAAAGGCGAAGGAGAGCGCGCCCGGCCCGCCGGTGAAGCTGTATTCTATTTTGGTGCGATAGCCGAAGGTTTCCCGCGCGGCGTAAAACTTATCCAGGCGTATGGTTTCCCCGGTGGTCTGGTAAAGCAGGTCCTCTATAAGGCCCTTCTTTGTTTCGCACTGAAATCCGTAGTCCATCACCTGCCAGGGCGAGCAACTGAGGTAGTGGTCTTCTTTCGGGGCCACGCGGCGGGGGGAGGGCTTTATTATCTCCAGGAGCTCCGCCTCGGCGAAATTCTTTTTTTCAAAAGTGACCATTACCCGGGCGGTCTCTTCCGGCAGCACGCCGTAACAGAACACCACTTTACCCTCGCTCCTGCCCAGGGCCTTACCCTCGCCCACTATTTTTTTGAATTCCAAGGTGATTTCGCGCATATAAAATCCTTGCCTAGCCTGAAAACTTCAGTTCGAATATCAGAATCGTCGGGGGTGGACGGATATTTTTGTTCCG
>CAZYFL010000278.1:0-3464 GCA_964646805.1 uncultured Elusimicrobiaceae bacterium
CAAAGGTCCCAACAGTTTGTGCTTGCGGTTTAGCTGTTGGAGGTTTATTCGCAGGTTATTCTGAATTCTGACTCCTGAATTCTGTCTACCTGAGTAGTTACCAAAGATCCTTAATCTCCGTTTTTTATATTGTGCCTGCGCCGCATCAGGAAACTTTGTACCGCGCCCGGGAATGACGGATTTCGGTGCTTAAATTACATCAGCCGGCCTGCTTTTAGTCATGGGCCATTTGGGTAAAGATATACAACAAAAAGGCCCAGCTTCTTCAAGGCCTCTGGTTCCCGTTTTGTTTCACGGGACGCCTCTCAAACGTCCGGCATCCTGTCCCCCAACAGGGGAGTTGGAATAAAATAATAGTTATCGTGTAACGTCCCTCATCTCCCCGGCTTCCGGCATGTACGGCGCGGCCTTTTAAAAGCCGCGCCACGGCAGGACTGTAATATTATGCGAGAGTTTTTCCGGCTTCGCTACCTGCGCCACAACAAAACCCTGCCGGGCCTGTTTCGGATATTCATTTAAAAAAGCCGCAAGCCCTGACAAATCCGCCAGCCGGACATGCGCGGAAGCTTTTATTTCAATTGGAATAGCCCCGGCCCCTGTATCAATAACACAATCCACTTCCAGGCCCGATGAGGTGCGCCAATAGCAAACCCTGTAATTCCTGCCCAAAGACCGCACCCTGCGGATTATTTCAAGCATGACGGCATGTTCAAATAACACGCCCTTTTGCGAATTTATCAGCTCCGGCATCAGCGGCAGCCTGGCAAGGCTGTTTCGCACACCCAAATCAAACAGGTAATATCGCGCGGTTCTCATTATTCTTTTTCTTGCGTTTTTAAGATACGCATCCACGCGTTCCGCTACCAGGGTCTCATCAAGCACATTATAAAATTCTTTAATCGTCGGGGCGCTTACGCCGCTTTCCATGGAAAGTTTCGCAAAATTCGGCGCGGTGCCGGACTCTTGTGCGGCTAATTCCAAAAATCTGGAGAAAGCGCCGATTTTACGGCTGAGCGCCTCCGCCCGTATTTCTTCTTCAAGATAGGTTTGAGAATATGCCTTAAGGAAATCGGCGCGTTCCACGTCGTCCTTTTGGTTGACTATTCCCGGCAAGGCGCCGAAAATCAGGGATTTTTCAAAGGTATAGCCGGTCTTGTCAGACGCGTTCTTAATGCGCAATTCTTCAACTCCCGCGCTCTCAAGCCAGCCGAATTCATTCCACATTAGCGGGTCAAGACGCGAATTTTTCAACCGCCCTGGCAAAAGATTCCCGCCTTTGCGCTTTAGCTTTCTGGCAGAAGATCCGGTAATGATAAAAGTCGCAAGTTTTTCATCTATAAGATATTGAACGGCATCAAACAATTCAGGTACTTTTTGGGCCTCATCAATAAATACCACAGGGCGCGGTTTCGCCGCTTTAACCTGGCGTATCAATAGCGACGGATCCTTCTCAAACGCAAGCCTTATTTCCGGAATCTGAAGAGAGTAAGTGATTGAGTTGGCTTCGGTCATTAAAAGGCGCTTAACAAGTGTAGTCTTGCCAACCTGCCGCGGACCTAGTATCAAAATTGACTGCTTTTTTTGAATAACTCCGCGAAGAAGCGGATTCAGGTTACGAATATATTCCTTATTTTTACTTTGCATAACACAAGCATACATTATATATGCATGGCCCGCAACCGTCCAGCTAGTGTTATAATGACTGGAAGTATTTTCATTTATAAGGCCTTGACTTCGCCTGGAATTCCTTGTAAGTTGATCGTGTTGGACGATTCGCCGACGGAGAAAAAAAGGACCAAGGGGAGAAGAAGTTTGATCATTGACATCCCTCAACTCGGCTATTTCCCCACAATTATACAACTTCCAAAACCCTCGTCAACATGTTTTGACTATTCGATCCTTCCAAGCAGGCGGAGCAGGCCGTCCAGGATGGTGAGGGGGTGCGGGGGACAGCCCGGGATATAGAGATCCACCGGCATCTCTTTGGGAATGCCCGCCGTCTCAGGGTGTCCGGCATAAATGCCGCCTGAGATGGCGCAGGCCCCGGCCGCGATAACTATTTTGGGCCCCGGCGCCGCGTCGTAAGTCTTCTGGAGCGCCAACTTCATATTTTGCGTGACCGGGCCCGTTATCAGAAGCCCGTCGGCGTGCCTGGGCGAGGCCACGAACTGTATGCCGAACCGGCCAAGATCGAAAGTGAGCGTCTGCAGCACGTTACAATCCGCCTCGCACGCGGCGCAGCCGCCCGCGCTGACCTGCCTGAGCTTCAGCGAGCGCCCGAAAAGCTTTTTTATCCCGTCGTCCAGTGTCCGCGTCCGTTTCATGATCTCGTCGCAGCGGAACAATTCGTCCCTTTTGCGCGCCGCCAGCCGGTATTCTTTCGTGAACTTGAACACACCGGGGCAAAGTTCCGCGCACTTGCCGCAGAAAACGCAACGTCCCAGGTCAAGGGCCGGTTTGCCTTCCACGAGCGTGATGGCGCCGGTCGGGCAGATCTCCTCGCACTTGGCGCAGCCGTGTTCGCACGCGGAGGCGCGTACCAGCGGCATACCGGGGAACCGGGGCGACAGTTTTATTCCCACCGCCGGGAACTCCATGGTCCGGCAACCCTGCTTGAGTCGCGCGTATATCGCTTTGAACATAGATCTTCCGTTACCTTCACAGGTCGTGCCCGCAATATGAAAGGTTAAAACTTTTATTACAAAGCGGGAAATCCGAGATCTGGCCGCCGCGCAGCGCCATAGCCAGCCCCTGCCAATTATTGAATGACGGGTCCTTCACCTTGTAATGCCGGAACTTTCCGTCCGCGCCGGTCATCGCCACATGGCAGATCTCGCCGCGCCAGCCCTCGTTCATGGACACGGTGAAACTTTCCGGTTTCATCGGGCCCGGCTCGAAGAAAATCGGACCGGAAGGCAGAGAATACAAAAAACCGTTTATCAATTCATACGAGCGCTTGATCTCCAGCCACCGCGTATAGGCCCTGGCGTAAACGTCGCCGCTTTCAGGCGCGCCTTCCGGCAATACGGCCTTGAAATTATAGGCCCCTCCCGGGAAATTATGGCGGATATCGCGCCGAACTCCGGAAGCTCTGGCCGCAGGTCCCACCAGCCCCAGCGCCAGGGCGGCCGCTTTCGGGACCATCCCTGTCGTCTCGAAGCGCTCCATGACCGAGGAAGCGCTCCACAGCAGCCCGACGGCGTTCTCCACGTCCGCGAAGGCCGCGTCCAGCCGGAGCTTTAATTCTTTTACCAGGGCGGGATCGATGTCGAAAGCAGTTCCGCCCGGGATCATCATACCGCGGCCGAAGCGGTTGCCGCAGATCAGAGCCGTCATGTTCAAAAAATCTCCGCGCAGCCGGCCGCAGAAGGAGGCGGTGGGGAGATAGGCCACGTCGCCGGACAGAGCGCCTAGCGGAAGTTTCCTAGTTATGGGCTGGCAAAAGCAAGGAAAAGGAAGATTTA
>CAZYFL010000279.1:0-3463 GCA_964646805.1 uncultured Elusimicrobiaceae bacterium
ACAGGTCGCAAGTTCCTTCTATCCCGGCTTCCGGTATGTGCCCGGTGGCAATGCCGGAGATCTCCGCGCGGCCGGGGATGCCGCCGACTGTTACTTTGGCGGCGGTTACTTTAATCTTTTGGGTTTTGTCGTATGAAGAGGCGACCAGGGTGGCACCTTTAGCGAGTTCTACTTCTGGATTGTATTGCCCTTTCCTTTTTTTCATGTCCCCCCGCCTCACCTTATTCTTTTTGTCCCACAAGCTGGGGCGATTGTATTTCAAGACCCTTTTCTTCGCCGCCCAGCCGGGCCGACAACATCCAGTCGTAAAGCCCTTTTTCAATAGACACTATCATCGGCCTTCCGTCTACGGTTTTCTGTTCATTTAATTCTTTAACGGCTTTTCCAAAAATCTGCTTCCGTTTTCCCTTGTGTCCATGCCAGCCGGCCGCCGGCAGGGAAAGTTCTTTTATAAGGTCTGTCAGGGTTTTATTGTATTCTTCGCCGTTCAACCCGATAAGTATTGGTTCAATGAAAAGCCTTATTAAGAACGCCAGCTCGCCGTGGATATGCGCTATTTCCTTGGGCCGGCTTACAGCATGGCGATCTAAAAGCTGGACGCTGAGTGGTGTTGAGAATTTAACCTTAAGGACAGTTTCCGGTTGACCGCGCTTCTTCCCCTCGGCCAAGTCAACACTATCCAGTAAGCTGAATCCGTAGCCGGTTATATTTTTTAAATTCAGTCCCGTCAGGTCCAGGTAATACGGCATTACTTTAAGGTCATAAACCATGCTTGTAAGCCGGGTTAAACCCTTACCGCCGAACGTCTTCCAATCTAATGCCTTAGCCAACTCCCTGATTGAAACATAGCAGAAACAGGTGACGGCGCCGGAAGGGTATTTATTGCGTGGGCAGTCCTGGTCAACCCAAATGCTTTCTATCGCAGCTAAAACCTTTGCATGTTCTGCTGTTAAAATACCGCGCTCTACATCACCTGGCTTAATTCGGCCGCGAGTTAACGGAATAATGGAAACTTCTTTATCAAGCGTTCTGAATTTAGCAAGAACCCGGTCGGATTTGGCCTTGTTGGTGGAAAGCGTGAAAAATGAAGAGCTAATAAAAGTGGCCCAGGGTATGATTTCTTTTCCGTATGGCACCGCCATTTTGCCCTGGTCTACATCCCCCTCTTCCTTAACCGGCCGGAAACTTGAGAAAAGCATTACTTGCGTGTCTTCAAAATAGGTTCTAATCTTTCCTTGCGGGGCTGGGAGATCTTGTTTCTTTTTCTCCCCCCCTATTTTATTTAGTTGTTTTTTTAACAGGGTTGTCAGATATTTGGCCGGACTACAGATCTGCCGGGTCTGCATCTGATATTTCAGTTCGCCGAATTCTCCGGCAACTACTGGTTCCCCCAGTTCCCTTAAAGCTTTCTCCAGGAAAGGCTTACTTTTGGGATCCTTGGTTACCCCGAGTATTTCATCTATCAAATAAGAGGTCATTTTATGTCCTTTCGGATAGTTATCAACAGGGTTTTTGCGAAAAATCGTTAAACGATTCTAATCGTTATATTCTAACCGATTCTAAGGCCCTGTTTTTCATTGAGGAGCTTGTCACCGCCAGACCATAGCTTTGTCACCGCCAGACCATAGCTTTAAGGCGGTTTGTCACCGCTAGACCATACCTTTGGCCCTTGTTTTACAGCCTGGCCGGGCCTGTTGATAACTTTGCAGCGCGGAGCGGTCTTTTAGGCAGTTATGAATAGCATTAGCGATGTCCGCTTCGGTCCCATATGCAGTCAGATCCAGTCCGGAAGCATGAACCCCTGCAACCAGTGCCCGAATAATTTCTGTCCGCCGGATTTTAGCCTTTGTTTTAGCCCGGATATCCAAACAGAGACGATCTAAAAAGGCGACTTGATCAGGAGGAATGATAACCGTCAATTTGTTCTCAATAGATGATCCGACCTGTGGCGTGATAACGGCAACCTCAGAGGTGGGTGTAGTAGGTTTTCTTAATGTCGTATCAGTGAAAATGCTATCTTTCTTTCCAAGTCTTGATTTTGTTTTCATGCTTTTTTCCCTTTCCTTGTGATCTCCCGGGCCAGCTGAAGATATGCTTCAGCACCCGATGAGCTGCGGTCATATTCAAAGATTGTTTTCCCGAAAGACGGCGCTTCAAGCAGGCGGACATCAACCCCGACTTCAGTCTTGAAGACCTGGTCTTTGTAATGGTTCCGGATGATCCCGATAATTTCTTCCGTTACTTTTCGCCGGTGGTCCACCTTTGTTAAAAGGATTCCGAGCAAGCGGCATTTATCACCGATTCCGGCATGGATTTTCTGGACCGCGGCCATAAGTCCAACTAACCCTTCCAGCGCCAGATATTCCGGCGGCGTCGGGATAATGAAGGCATCAGCGGCGACCATAGCATTAACCGATAGTAAGGACAAAGAGGGAGGGCAATCTAAAATAATAAAATCATAGTCCCCCCTGATCGGCTCAATAGCAGCCTTCAATCGTCTTTCCCTGCCCGTTAAGCTTGCCAGTGTTAGGTCTGCCTCTGCCATATCCGGTGAGCCTGTAACCAAGTCCAGTCCTTCGGTGCCGGTTTTACGGATGATCGGCTTTAGTGACTTTCCGGCCAAAACAGCGTCGGCAATTGATGGCGCGAAAGCAACGCGTTCAATCCCCATTGATAAACTAGCGCTGGCCTGGCTGTCCAGGTCAATCAAAAGTGTCCGGGTCCCCTGAATGGTCAACGCGGCGGCTAAGTTGACGGCAGATGTGGTCTTTGCCGTTCCGCCTTTATTATTGATGATGGCTATAATCATGCTTTCATCCTTTCATGTCTTCACTCTTTCCGCTTTTCCGTAAAGACGGAAAAGCGGGTTTCTTTCTTTCAACCTAATTGTATGACATAAAAAGCAATTTAACAATATCTCGCCGGGGAGCGCATAGCCGTTGCTATTCGGCCTCGCATTTTTTAAGCAAGCTGTTGTAAACTTTTCTTGAAATCATAATATCACAAAGTTCATCACCATCTTTCATAAGCCCCATACTTATAAGTTCCGTATGCCACTTCGCAAAAGAACCCTCATAATCATTGGGGGGAATTGCTGGCAACTGGTCTACAGCAGTTCCGTTTTTATCCCGCCACTTTCCTGTGGTTGACTTCTCCATTATTTCCTCCTTACAAAAAATACAAACATGCTGTTAAAAAAATTAAAACCGTTTCCTGAATTCCGCGCAAGCGTCTTCAGGGGAGACATTTAAATAAATTTCCGTGGTTGCCAGATGGTCGTGGCCTAAAAACATTTGCAGATAACGGGTGCTTAAACCTTTTTTAACGCAGGCAGCGGCAAAGGTATGGCGAAGCACATGAGGGGAAACCTTCTGGGTGATGCCGGCGCGGTTTGAAACGCGGCGGACGATCTTCTGTATGCCGCGGGAGGTTTAGCCGAAGGTGTCGTTAAGTGAAAAGTAAT
>CAZYFL010000280.1:0-3452 GCA_964646805.1 uncultured Elusimicrobiaceae bacterium
TCTGTTCCCTTACTTCTCCAATGAGAATCACTCTGAACTGCAGGATTCAGGTTAATCCCGGAGGCTTTTGAGGCCGCGGCCATCTTCAACGCGGCTGCGGCTATGGCTTTTTTAGCGCCGGCGGCCAGTATTTCCTCAACGTTTACGGAGGAGGCCAGCGCCCGACGCCTCTCCCTGAAAGCCCCCACCTGCGCGTCCATGAACGCCATCAGCCGACACTTGCAGGCACCGCAGCCTGTGCGGCCTTCGCGGCATTCGGTTTCCAGGTTCTTCCAGCCAGGGTTGTAAAGTTTATGGAAGGCGCAGACCACGCAGCCTTCCGGGTGGCCCTTGTCATCCACCTTCAGCTTGAGCGGATCCGTGTACATCTTCTTGATCTTGGCTTCCAGGCTCCCGGACTCCTCACCCAGCATTATGGTGTTGCCATAGGACTTGGACATCTTCCGACCGTCTACGCCCGGCACCACGGGGGAACTGGTGAACAGCGGCTCCGGCTCCGAGAACACGGGCGCGCCGAAGATATGGTTGAAGCGCCTGGCGATGTCCCGCGAAAGTTCCAGATGCGGCAGTTGATCCCTGCCTATGGGCACAAACCTGGCGTCGTAAAGCAGTATGTCCGCGGCCTGCAATACAGGGTAACCCAGGAAGCCGTAAGTTGAAAGATCCGACTTAATTGCCATTTCCTCATCCGAGGGAGTAAGAGCTTTCAGTAATTTCCCTGTTAATTTATCATCGCTCAATTTGTCCCCTCTCAGTTGACCCTTATATTTCCGTTTGTAAAGTTCAACCAGTTGCTCCTTGAAAGCGGGGTTCCTGAGCAACCAGCTTATCGGTGTGATCATGCCCAGCAGCATGAAAAGTTCCGCGTGCAGTTTCACGTCGGACTGACGGAAGAATACGCAACGCGCGGGGTCAAGGCCGAGCGCCAGCCAGTCCAGCACCATCTCGCGGGTGTTCTCGTAGATATTCCCGCTTTCCTCCAGCCCTGTGGTAAGGGCATGCCAGTCGGCCACGAAAAAATAGCAGTCGTATGTATCCTGCAGCTCCATCCAGTTCTTCAGTGCGCCCCAGTAATTGCCAAGGTGCAGCCGGCCGGTGGGCCTGATGCCGGAAACAACCACTGGTTTTTTCTTGTTTTCCATAGATCAGCCGGGGCCAGCTAAACCGCTCCCATTATCGGGGAAACTAAGAGCAATGCTAAATTAAGCAGCGGCCGCATAATGCGCGGAAGCAGGCCGGTAATCATCAGGCCTATTATTATATAAACCCCATAAGGCAGGTGCTTCTCGTAAATTTCAAGCCAGCGCCCCTTGAGCAGGCCCAGCGCTATCTGGCTGCCGTCCAGCGGGTATACAGGGAGCAGATTAAAAACTGCAAGCAACAGGTTTATTACTACAGCGAAACCGCAGGTTTTAAGGAGAGTAAGAGCCAGTTCCCCCCCGATAAAACCCAACGTAAATATTTTAAAAGCTATAGCGGCGGCTATGGCCAGCAGTATATTTGAGAGCGGGCCGCTGAAGGCCACCAGCGCCATATCTGAACGCGGATTGTGCAGCCTGCAGGGGTTTACAGGAACGGGCTTGGCCCAGCCTATGGCGGGAAACCCCATATAAACACAGGCGGCGGGCAGCAGCACGGTGCCCACCGGATCTATATGCGGCAACGGGTTAAAAGAGAGCCGGCCGGAAAGGTAAGCGGTATCATCCCCTCGCCTATAGGCCGCGCAGCCGTGCGCGAATTCGTGGAAAATGACGGAGAAAAACAGTACCGGAAGCTGTAAAATCCACTCCATAAGGTAATGATTATAATAATTATGTGCCCTCTTAAGAAAGGAGGATTTTTGGTATAATTTCACTGATAAGTATTCGGCAAACCCATGCGTCATTCCCGCGACGAGGGCGTGAATGCATAAGGATTGATTGGATTCCCGCCAAAAGACCGCAGGAATGGCAATCATGAATGACGGATTCACCGGATATTAGCTTTAACCTGAAAGTTGCAGTTGGCTCGTCACACCGGCGAAAGCCGGTGTCCAGATTCCGACGAGACCTGGATTCCGGCTTTCGCCGGAATGACGGAATAAAAAAATCCGACTCAACCCGACGAGTATGTAGCTTCAACTGCAACTTTCAGGTTAATCGGATTCGGAGAGACGACAAAAAATGGAAAAGATCAAAAAACTTATTAAGGAAAGAAAAGCGAAAATCGGTATAGTGGGTATGGGCTATGTGGGCTTGCCGCTGGCCATGGAATTCGCCAGGGGCGGCTTTGCCGTGACCGGTTTTGAAGTGGATGCGCAGAAAGTGCGCGACATAAAGGACGGAGAATCCTATATTCCCGACGTTTCCTGCGCCGAAGTCTCCTCCATGGTAAAGAAAGGCCTGCTCTCGGCCACGCTGGATTTTTCCGGCATCAAAAAACAGGATGCCGTTATAATCTGCGTGCCCACCCCGCTGCGCAAAAGCAAGGACCCCGATGTTTCCCACATCTTGGCCGCCACGCAGGAGACCCGCAAACACATGCGCCGCGGCCAGCTGATAATACTTGAAAGCACCACCTACCCCGGCACCACCAGGGAACTGGTAAAGCCCATGCTTGAGCAGGGCGGCCTTGCGGCCGGCAGGGATTTCTATCTGGCATTCTCCCCTGAACGCGTGGACCCGGGCAACAAAAAATACGGCGTGAAGAATACGCCTAAAGTCGTGGGCGGCATTACCCCGGCCTGCACCGAGCTGTCCGGCATGCTGTACAGGGCCGTCATAGACCAGGTGCTGGAAGTTTCCAGCGCCGAAGCGGCCGAACTGGTGAAGTTGCTTGAGAACACCTTCCGCGCCGTCAACATAGCCATGATAAACGAGATGGCCCTGATGTGCGACAAACTTGGCCTGAACGTATGGGAAGTAATCAACGCCGCTGCCTCAAAGCCCTTCGGCTTTATGCCTTTCTACCCGGGACCCGGCATAGGCGGGCACTGCATACCGCTGGACCCGCATTACCTCGGCTGGAAAATGAAGACGCTCAATTTTGAGCCGCGCTTCATTGAGCTGGCCGGCGCAATAAACTCCGCCATGCCGGATCATGTGGTGACCCGCCTGGGCAGGATTCTCAATACCCGCGGCAGAGCGCTGAGCAGGTCCAGAATCCTGATGATCGGCATGGCCTACAAGCCGGATATCTCCGATTCGCGCGAGTCCCCCGCCCGCGACGTGCTGACGCTGCTTGAGAAAACCGGCGCGAAGACCGATTACTATGACCCCTATGTGGCCGAGACGGATTTGGAAGGAGGAGTGCGCCGCTCAAAAAAGGACGCGCTAAAAAAACTGGGGTCTTATGACTGTGTGATGATTGTAACGCCGCATTCCTGTATAGATTATGCGGAAATAGTCAAAAAGGCCCGTCTTGTTTTTGACACCAGGAACGATACCAGGGGACTCAAAGGGAAAAACCTCTTC
>CAZYFL010000281.1:0-3452 GCA_964646805.1 uncultured Elusimicrobiaceae bacterium
CGCCGTCGTTTCACCGAGCTGGGCCACCTGGTGGGGAATACGCCCCTGCTGGCCGTAGATTGCACATATAAAGGCGAAGCCCGCCGCATTTATGCTAAAGCCGAAAATTTCAACCTGACCGGCAGCATAAAGGACAGGATGGCCCTTTATATCCTGCGCAAAGCCTATGAGAGCAAGGCCCTGAAACCGGGCGCGCCCATAGCGGAGGCCACCAGCGGCAACACGGGGATCTCCTTTGCCGCCATAGGCCGCGCTTTAGGCCACCAGGTCACCATTTTTATGCCGGACTGGATGAGCCCTTTACCGCTCAGCGAAACAGACCCACCTTTGCCCACTGAAATAGCCCCACAAGCATCCTGGCTTCGCCGCTAACCAGATTTGATCCACCCCTGCCATATAATCAGACCCGCAAAATCCTGTATTGGAGATTTTCATCCCGCCGTAGGCAGGATGAAAACCCCGGCGCCGACACACCGGTCCGCGCCCAAGCTGTTATTCCCACCAATACCATAATAATAGAGCGAAAATAGAAGCTGGCTATCATTCTGCCATGGCGGAGGTTCCCATGACAAAGAAGCGCTGTCTATTTTGTCCACGATGGTTTCAGCCTTATATTCCCCTGGCGGACCGGCAAGTAGTGTGCGGGCGGATAAAGTGCCGGAACAAGTTGAAACTGTTGCTCAACCGCGCCTGGAAGCGAAGTCGCAGCGCTATGTGGAAGAAAGAAGTAAACCGCAGGCTGCGCGCTTGGGCAAAAGCCTACCCCCACTATTGGCGCAACTACCGCGGCAGACATCCAGGTTACAGGAGGCGCGACAACAGGCGGCGTACGCGTGCTTTTCGGCGCCAACGCTGGGGTTGTTCCGCAAAAGATGAATATTGAATCCGGTTCTCGTCGGGAAAATCGCTGATTTGTTCCGCAAAAGATGAATATATAGACAGGCGGCGACACAGAGGGTAGACTGTCACCATGCGAATAATGGAACTTAATCTGTCGGCATTGGACGGGCGCTACGGCCGTCTGCGCGTGGCGGACCAGCGGCGGCAGGCGCGGATGCTTACCTCTGTTGAGGAGCATGGCCAGCAGGATGCCATCAGTGTGGTGGCCGAAGGCGAGGGGCAGTTTGTAATTATTGACGGGCATGCGCGGGTCGGAGCTTTGCACCGGCTGCGGCGGGACGTCGTAAAGGCAGTCGTGCTGGACATGGGGCCGGCCGAGGCGCTGGCGGCGGCTTACAGGGAAGGCCTCTCGCGGGGCTACAACGCTATCGAAGAAGGGTGGCTAATTTACGAATTGCACCGGGTAGGGAAGTGGAACCTGGGTAAGGTATCGGCAGCAATAAGCCGCTCAAGAAGCTGGGCGAGCCGGCGGCTGGGTCTGGTGGAGGCACTGCCGGACATAGTGCTTGAAGGCGTCCGGTGCGGCAAACTGGGCGCCTGGTCCGCAATGAAACATCTGCTGCCGTTGGCGCGCGCCAACGGAGCGGCCAGTGAGCGCCTGGCCGTGAAAATAATGGAAGCGTCCCTGAACAGCCGCGAGGTTGGCCTGGTGTGCGCGCATCTGGCCAGAAGCGGGGCACAGGTAGGCGAGCGCATCCTGAAGGACCCGGCGCAGTTTCTCAAAGTATTAAAGGCGTCCGGCCGGGAATCTGAAGACCCGGATTTAAGCCCGGCCGAAAACCGCGCCCTAAGGCAACTGGAACTTATCGGTAACGTGACGGCAGGATTGATATGCGGGCTGCCGCAGGTTCTGGGTTATGACGCCGGGCCGGCAGCACGCGCCGCGCTATGGCCGGCATGGACCCGCGCAGCCAGACACTGGACCGTTTTGGAAGAAACAGTTGCGGCTCTGCAAGCCGCGGAAGGCAAAATCACGAAGGAGGCGGAACATGATCAGTCAGGAACTACGGATGGCTGTGCTGACCCTCAAAGGGCAGGGTCACAGCAGCCGCAAGATAGCCCAGGATCTGGAACTGGGGCGCAATGCGGTCAGGGAGATTATCGCCAGCGGCCGCGCGCAGGTGGCGGCGCGGCAGGGCAAGCCGCACCGGTTGGAGCCCTATATTGACGGCCTGCGTGCGCTCCATACCGAGTGCCGCGGCAACCTGGTGCGGGTATGCGAGGAACTGGCGGCGCGCCATGGCGTGGCTGTGCCCTACACGACGCTGACCCGCTTCTGCCGGACGCGCGGCATCGGGCAGGAGGAAAAAGAGCGTGTGGGACGGATAGTGACTGCCCCCGGCGAAGAAGCCCAGCATGACACCTCGCCCTACCTCATTGAGATCGGCGGCAAGCGGGTTAAGCGCCAATGCGCAAGCCTGGTGCTGGGTTACAGCCGGCTCATGCATATTCATTTCTATGAGAAGTTCGACCGGTTCCGGTGTAAAGTATTTTTAACGGAGTCTTTTCAGGCTATGGGCGGTGTCTGCCGGCGGATCGTGGTGGACAACAGCCACGTGGTTATCGTGTGCGGAACGGGCAAAAACGCCCAGGTCTCGTCCGAGATGGAGGCGTTCGAGAAGCGCTTCGGCTTCAGGTTCATGGCGCACGAACTGGGTGACGCGAACCGCTCGGGTAAGGTGGAGCGGAGATTCTGGCACGTTGAAACCAATTTCTTGGCGGGCCGGATATTCAAGGACGACGCTGACTTAAACCACCAGGCGCAGGCGTGGCTGGAGCAGACGGCCAACGCCCGCCGTATCCGTGAACTGGGAGCCAGCCCCAGGGAACTTTTCATCGCTGAAAAGTCGCATCTGACTGCGTTGCCGCTCTATGTCCCGGAAGTTTATCAGCTCCACCGGCGGGATGTGGACGGCTACGGGTACGTGCATCTGCACGGCATGCGCTATTCGGCGCCGGCCAAAGCCCTGGGCCGCACCGTGATGGTGCGCGAGACCCAGGACGAGGTTATCCTGCTCAACGGTCACGAGGAACTGGCCCGGCACCAGAAGCTACTGGGAACCGACGGACGCACGCAGTCCACTTTACCCGGCCATGAGCGCCGCGGCAGCCGCCCGCCGTCCGCGCCGCCGGAAGAAAGCCGGCTCAAAGCTCTGGGCCCGGCTATGGCCGGCTATCTGGACCGGCTCAAGGTCCAGCGCGGACACCGCTACGGCTGGAGCGTGAAGAAGCTCTACGCCATCCTCTGCCAATACAAGAACGAGGATCTTCTGCGCGCCGTGGAACTGGCCGCCGCGCACAATCTCTACGACGTCGCACGCATTGAGGGCATCCTGCTTCAGAACCTGGCGCGGCAGGAATATCTGTTGCCACTGGAGGCGCAGGATTATGAAGACAGCCCCGGCTTCATTAAAGGCGCCGGTACGCCGCCCAGTGACATGAGTTCCTATGAGGTCGGGACGAATCCGGAGGAAGACGACAATGATTGATGATATCCATGTTTGCCTTGACGCGCTCAAACTGCGAAAGATCCGGGAGATACTACGGGGGGA
>CAZYFL010000282.1:0-3433 GCA_964646805.1 uncultured Elusimicrobiaceae bacterium
AGTTGTAGTGGCCGAGGGCGCCAGGCCCAAAGGCGGCGCGGTTTCCGTAGCCAGCAGGGAGTTGGGCCGCATGGAGAAGCTGGGTGGCGCCGGCGAGCGCGTAGCCAGGGAGCTTGAGTTGCTGGTGGGTAAGGAATGCCGCACCGTAGTGCTGGGCCATTTACTGCGCGGCGGCAACCCGACCACTTTTGACAGGCTTATTTCGCTGCGCTTCGGCGCGGCGGCGGTGCGCGCGCTTGAGGAAGGCCGTTCCGGCGTGATGGTGGCTCTGGACCCGCCCACGGTGCGCTATGTGCCGCTTAAGGAAGCGATCAGCCGCATGAAGGTGGTACCTCTTGACTGCGACACCATACTCACCGCGCGCGATCTGGGTATTTCCTTCGGGGACTAAAAAATGCAATCAAAACAGGGGGGCGCCTTATCGGGTCAAAAATCATGGATAGGATTATTGTAAAATACTATGCGCCCGTCACAGCTTATACCGGCTTATGTCTGGCTAAAATATGAGTATGTCCGTTAAATCAGGATGTTCGGGCGCAAAACCTCTTAAAATGCCTACCGCTGAAGCGGTGGAAGCGCTGTTGCCTATTGTGAAATCCGATAAAAACATAACCGGTGTTTACTTGTTCGGTTCGCGTGCGGCCAATTCTTCCAATCTAAGTTCGGATATTGATATCGCCTTTTACACCGGAAATGGATTCACCTGGGATGCCTATTACAAACTTTACGGTGAGGCCACTTTAAGACTGAAGTCCGATATGATTGACCTGATATGGCTGAACGCCGCCGATCCAATATTGACATTCCAGGCGATAAAATACGGCAGGCTCCTGTACTGCGCCGATACCCAGGCATTAAACGAATTTGAGCTAAAGCAGAAAAAAGTATTTTATGACTACGCGCTCTACTTGAATGCCCATGCAGGTAAACATAGCGCTATGGAGGGATAATGGTTTATAACAAGGAAAGTCTTACTAAAAGACTGGAAAAACTGCGGGAATATGCCGCCGATATAAATGAATTCGGAAGCGTTCCTTTTGGAGTATACGTGAAAGATAAAAAAACAAAATACTCAATTGAACGTCTTTTGCTTCTTATCTCGGAGAATATCCTTGATTTTTTGGACCATATCCTTTCCTCAGTGCACACCGTAGTAAGCGACAGCTACGAAGAAATCATCTTAAATGCGCACAAAAAGAACCTCTTGGACGAAGATTTGTACGGGAAACTTAAAGGGTTAGGGGGGTTTAGGAATATAATCGCCCATGAATACCTGAAACTAAATGACGAAGAAGTTCACAGGAATTGTCTGAAAGTTAAAAACATGCTCGGTCAGGTAATATCCGCTTTCGAGAAACTGATATAACAAAAGTCAAAGATCCACAGAGGGAGCAGTAGAAGCATATAAATCCGGAATTGTGCTAAACTATTTTATATTTAAGGATTGGAAGCACACACTATGAAGAGAATGCCGTTTGTAAAGCGTGTTCCAGCGTCTGTTGAGGCGGTGGATAATTTGTTGCTTACAGACAGACAGACACTTCCCCCTTTACTGGAAATAGGAACTCCTGCCTTCTCGGCAGACAGGTGACGGAGATGAGCGTCTCTTGCCGTCGCGCTCTCTTATTCCCTTTTTATCTTTTTTTCATCCTCCAACTTTCAGCCCTTAGCCCCTGTTATGCTTCCGGTCCCTGCCCGGGTTCCGCT
Source organism: uncultured Elusimicrobiaceae bacterium (assembly GCA_964646805.1). Taxonomy (GTDB): domain Bacteria; phylum Elusimicrobiota; class Elusimicrobia; order Elusimicrobiales; family UBA9959; genus UBA9959. The sequence continues at coordinate 1,708 of CAZYFL010000282.1, forward strand.
GATTTCTTTAAAATCCCTGTCGGCGCGCTGGAAACTACGTGAAGCTGGGAGGCAAGAGGTATCAGGCTACCCAAAAGCTCACGTAAGGCGGACGACCGCCTTACGTGAGCTTTTGGATTTTTCCCGGTTCAAAGAACAGTCCGGATTTTTATTTGTATAATGAAGTCAGGATTTTTGCGAAGGTCTTCCGGAGTGGCTTCAATGGCTGAGCTCAAGGTCAATTCGGCGATCGTTAAGAAGAACGCGGCGCTTTGCAGGAAGCGCGGGATTGTTATTCCTACTTTCGCGCAGATGAAGGACCACACGCTCATTTCCGACAAAATAAAAAAAGCGCTTAAGCCCATAGGCCTCTGGGACATAAACCCCGTAAACCTTTTCCGCATCAACTGGCATAACGACCGTAAGACCGGTCTCTTCGGAAACGTCAACTTCCTTGAAATCCCCAGGGAAATAACCGGCATAGACGCCCGCGTCATCGGCATAGTCGGCAAATACTTCCCCACCGGGGCGCATAAAGTCGGCGCCGCTTTCGGCTGTCTCGTCCCGCGGCTCGTCACTGGAGAATTCGATGCCGTAGACCAGAAAGCCGTCTGGCCCTCCACCGGCAACTATTGCCGCGGCGGCGCTTTTGACTCCGCCCTGCTCGGCGCCGCCGCCGTCGCGATACTTCCCGAGGGCATGTCCAAAGAGCGCTTCAAGTGGCTCAAAGATATTGGCGCCGAGGTCATAGTCACTCCCGGCGCCGAATCCAACGTAAAAGAAATCTACGACAAGTGCTGGGAAATAAAGAAGACACGCAAAGACTGCGTCATCTTCAATCAATTTGAAGAGATGGGGAACCCCATCTGGCATTACCATGTCACCGGCCCAGCCCTCGAAGAAGCCTTCAATAGCATAAAAGGCCCTAAGAGTCGTCTTGCCGCCTTCACCTCCGCCACCGGCTCCGCCGGCACCATAGGTGCGGGCGACTACCTCAAGAAAAAATTCCCAGGCATGAAGATAACCGCCTCCGAGGCCCTGCAGTGCCCCACCATACTCAACAACGGTTTCGGCGCGCACCGTATAGAGGGCATAGGCGACAAGCACATCCCCTGGGTGCATAATGTCAGGAACACCGACGCGGTCACAGCCATAGACGATGAGGCCTGCGTGCGCATAGCGCGTCTTTTCAACGAGCCGGAAGGTAAGAAGGTTCTGGCGCAGTACGGCGTGAAGAATGAAGTAATAGAAAAGCTGGCCCTGCTCGGCTTCTCCGGCGTCTCCAACCTGCTCAGCGCCATCAAGACCGCTAAGTATTATGAAATGAGCAGGGACGACGTGATCGTCACCGTGTTCACCGATTCCATGGAACTCTACGGCTCCCGCCTCAGGGAACTTGAGGAGCAGTTGGGTAAATACACCCGCGAGAACGCCCTTGTAGATTTTGAGCGCCGCCTGCTCGGCGCCACGGTAGATTACATGAAAGAACTCACCTACACCGACCGCAGGGCCGTGCATAACCTGAAGTACTTCACCTGGGTGGAGCAGCAGGGCCGTAATTCCGACGAGTTGCGCCGGTTGTGGGATCCGTCCTTCTGGGACGAGACCTTTGAACGTGTCGGAGAGTACGACAAGCTCATAGAAGAGTTTAATATAGAGGTGGGACTGTAACAGGGTAGGATGCGCCGTATGCGTAACTACTGGTAGACAGAATTCAGGAGCCAGAATTCAGAATGGTGGAGCCTTT
>CAZYFL010000283.1:0-3422 GCA_964646805.1 uncultured Elusimicrobiaceae bacterium
TTCAGGTTTCAAGCTGGGTCCCTTCAGGGTCTGTGTGGTCAATTGTCAGGGCCTGGGGCGAGACAGCCTGGACCCTGGGCCCGGGCGTAATCGCCTGGTCGTCGGCAACCGCAATCGTCTGGAACGACAATGTAAAATATGCGATTGAAGTTAAAGCCGCCGATTTGGCCGGCAATGTTGAAACCGCGATTTCTTCCGTCACCTTTATAGCGGATAACACCCCGCCTTCGCTGACGACAGTAATACCGAAGAGTAATACGCCCTATAATACGCTGGTTATAGCTTCCGGCTCCGTAAATGACGGCGGTTCTTATGGCCAGTATGTGACAAGCGTCACAGTCGCTGTTCAAAGGACCGGCGGCAACTGGTGGAATGGAAGCAACGGGTTTATAAGCGCGACCGCCGTTTATTCCACCGCCACTTTAAATCTGCCCGGCTGGTCGTATAGCGGCTTTGGCCCCTATCTGGCGGATGGCAATCAGTATGTCTTCTACATGTACCCCTATGATTCCGCCGAGAACAGCGGCGTTAATCCGGTTGCAATGCAGTATGACACTGAGAAACCTACTTCCACCATAACATATCCCCTGCCTGGCTATACTACCGGCTTTACGCAGATTTCAGGCACAGCCAAAGATGACGCCGATAATTCAACGGCATATGAAGCGGGGCTGGGCACATACACGGTGAAAGTCGCCGTTAAGCGGTTGACGGGAACAGAGATCGGCTGGTGTAACGGCGCAAACTGCCTCGCCGTCAACCCGCTGTGGTATGAGGCGAATCTTGCCACTACCGGCGCCGCTACCGGCGGGTTCGTCTATAATCTGCCGGGGGCTTTTGTTTCCTATATGACCGACTCCGCCAGGCAGAATGAATCCTATCGGCTTGTGTCGTGGTCTTACGATTTGGCCGGTAACTGCCAATACGGCTCCTGCACGGGTGAGCCGACGGACGCCGAAGTAACGGCAGCGGGCGCTGGCACGGTTGTCACCCACGACGGTAAAAAGCCGCTCACCTACATAATCCTGCCGAGCGCCGTCTCGCATAATACGCTGGCCAATATCACCGGCACAGCCGGCGACGCAGCGGGCATAGCGGAAACCCGGTTTACGGTTTTCCAGACGGCGCCGGCCAAGTACTATGATCCCTCGCTTAACCCTGTCTGGTCGCTGGGAAATGAAGACGGCGCGCCATGGCTGACGGCCCAGGCAACCTTTTACCAGTACTCTTCCTCGTGGACATATAACGTACAAAACTCCACTTGGAGCAGTGGTTACACCTACCGCATAAGGGCCCGCGCCAAAGACCTGGCGGGCAACTACGACACAGTTTACGCCACGGCCACATTCCTCTACGATAATCAGGCGCCGGTTTCAACTGTAACTGTTCCCTCGGACTGGTCTTATATAAACACCCTGCCTGTGGTACTGAACGGCACCAGTTTCGATCCGGGTGGAGCCGGCGTAAACCAGGTAACCGTATATTTGCAGAGGGTGTCTGACGGAAAATATTGGGATAGCGCGCAGTGGCAGTCCGGTATCCAGCCTTTTAATGCCGTTCCGCCGTATGGCAACTGGACGCTGCCGGTTGGGGATTCAATGTTTACCGGCAATGACGGGCAGATTTTCCGTGTTTACACCGATGCCCGCGACGGCGCCGTAAACCAGGAGGGTTTTGGCCATAAAGCTACTTTCGTTTATGATGTGACGCGGCCCACCGGCGCCGTAACCTATCCCGGCAATAATGGTTACATAAGCCAGACCGGCAAAATAACAGGCGGTTCCTACGATTCTCCGAACGGAAAGGTTGATAATATTTTCGTGAGAATTAAACAGCTTACCGGCGCCAACCCCGACAAATACTGGAGCATCCTGTTGAACGACTGGACTGTTACGAATACGACAAATAGCGTTCTCTCCTACGGTTCTTTAAGCTCCGGCGCCACCTGGTGGCAGCTCAACGCCGGTCCCTGGGCTACCGGCGAAACCTATGAGATGAACATGTACGCCGCGGACAAGGCCGGCAACTACCAGCTGGTTTACGCTACGGCCACAAACATCAAGGCGGATTTCACGGCGCCGGCCTCCACGGTCGCCTATCCGGCGCACAACCAGCTTGTGGAAGCGGAACTGACGGTGATCTCCGGTTCGGCTTCCGACGCCGCGCCGGGCGCGCTGCAAAGCGTCATGGTTTCCTATTACGCGGTTGACGGGTTGTACGCCGGCAAATACTGGGACCGCGCGGCCGGGGCGTGGAGTTCCAGCAGCGAGCTTTTCTACGACGCGGCCATACTTACCGGAAACCGCTGGGAGGCTACAGGGGCGTCCACCCCCACATGGTATACGACGCTCGCCGGAGTGAAATACGATATCTTCGCCAAGGCGGCGGACCAAGCCGCGAATGTGATCTCAAAGCCGGGCGCGCCTGCGGCCGGTTCCGCGTACATAAGATTCACGCTGCGCCCTCCGCCTCCGGTTTCCGGCATAACCACCCCTAACGTCTCCGTCCCCCACTGGAAGCTGTCCCCGCAGCCTTCCATTATCGGCACCGCCGTTTACGCCACAACGGCGCAGTTGCTTATAGTTGACTACGGCCCGGACCTCGCGGAAGGGACAGGGAACGATAACCTCGCCTGGAACGGAGGGGCCTGGGTATCAACCAGCGTATTTTTTAACTATGTGGGCGTGGACACCTACAATACGCCGAACTGGCAATGGCAGATAGACTCCGCGAAATGGAATGTAAACCGTAAGTACCGCGTGAGGTCAATGGCCAAACACACGACTAACGGCGACGAGTCCGCCCCCGGGACTGGTAGCGAGTTTGTAATAGATCCCACCGTCCCTGCCGCCGCCATAACACAGCCCGGCAAGGCTTATGTGATAGCGCTGACCACAATTACCGGCAATGTGAGCGACACGGCTCCCGGGATCGTGAACAGCGCGTATTTCAGGGTAAAGCGCCAGGGCCTGAGCGAATACTGGAACTGGCAGACTTCCACCTTCACAGTGTTAGATGTAAGTCCGCAAAAATATACGGATCTTCCCGCTTCTGTAAACGCGGGCGTGGCCGATTACACCACGGACTATTTCAGGACAGGGCAGGCTTGGGAGACGGACAAAGGTTACACGGCCCAGCTCTACGTTCTGGACAAGGCCGGAAACCAGGGCTCCGCCACCGAAACGGATTTTACCATAGACCGCTCCTCTCCGGCGGCTGTGGTGGTTGTTCCGTATGATGCCAATAAAAAAGGCCTGAGAAATCTGCCGTCCATCTCCGGCACGGCCTCGGACAACCGGCAGAACGACGATGTCCGGATAGCGTTCCAGCAATGGGACGGAGTGAATAATCTCTGGTATGGGTTTGACGGGACCGGCTGGGATTTCAACCAGTCCGGAGCCTACTGGATATCCATGAAGACC
>CAZYFL010000284.1:0-3416 GCA_964646805.1 uncultured Elusimicrobiaceae bacterium
TCCGGGCTTTGCCGGCAAGCCATGTAAATAGCAACCGCTCTTGTGTTTACTTAAACCCCGCAGTTCTCAAGGCTGCGGGGTTTTTTTCTTTATGGCTGCATTCAAAAATCGTATAATTACTGAAGCAATGCCCGCAGCTATCCGAGAAATTGGCGAAAGTGACAGGAGGAGAAATAAAAAATGAAAAAAATCATTATTGCCGTAACAATGCTGGCGGGGCTGGGCCTCAACGCGGCGGCTTATTTTGACGGGGGGATAACCGGAACTACCGGCCCGGACGGCTACCGCGCTACGAAGCTGAACCTTGTCGTGGGGTCCGGTAGCCTGGCCATAGAGCCTTCAATAGCCAGCTACACCTCCGACGCGCTGGATAAGACCTACCGCACCTACGGCGTGCGCGGCGCCTGGGAAGCCGAGAAGTACACCGTGGGCGGCGAAGTTGGCGCCACCCCCGAAGTAAACGGCTACTCCAGTAATTATGCCGGCGCGGACATAACCTTCTCCCTTACCCCCTGCTCCGGCGGCAACTCCCGCCTAGCCGGCCCAGGTTCGCGCGGCGCCACCCGCGGCGGCCAGGGCGTGACCCGCATAGACGTGGGAGCTTCCCTCAGGCAAACGATGCACAAAAATACCGCAGGTATTTCCGACCTTAAAACCGGCCAGACACAGGCCTCCCTGTTTGTCGGCGCCAAGGTGCTGATGGCCAACCTCTCCGGTTCTTTTACCGGCTACTCCTACGGCGCGCAGGATGCCGTTGCGGCTATCAACCCGGTGCCAGGACATAACTTCGCGTACCCGGCCAATCCCAGGTCAAGCGTGAATGTCCGCCTGGACCTGCCCGGCTATCCCATGGTGACCCCCTTCGTGGCCTACACCGCCGCGAAATACAAGAACGGTGTGAAAGACAGCTCCGCCTATCTGCTTGGCGCCTACATAAACCTGAGCATGGTGATGGCGAATGTCGGTTACCAGATCTTCAACAACGGTTCCGGCAAAGACAGTTTCCTGTCTTTCGGCGCCGGAGTGAGGTTTTAAGTTAGCATGTACGAAAATCTTGCCGCTAAATACCGTCCCAGGGACCTTACTGAGGTCATGGGGCAGGAAACAATAAAGCAGACCCTGCAGAACGCCGTGAAACTGGGCCGCATAGCCCATTCTTATATGTTCTACGGCCCGCGCGGCTGCGGCAAGACCACCATAGCCAGGATCCTTGCAAGGACGCTTAACTGCCACCAGCCCAGGGAGGGCGCGCCTTGCGGGAAGTGCCCGTCCTGCGTGGAAATAGCGGAGTCCAGGTCGCTTGACGTAGTAGAGATAGACGCGGCCTCCAATACCAGGGTGGAGAATGTGCGCGACGTCATAATACAGAACGTGGAGTTTGCTCCGTCGCGCGACAAGTACAAGATATATATCCTGGATGAAGTGCACATGCTTTCCGAGAAGGCTTTTAACGCGCTCCTCAAGACCGTGGAGGAGCCCCCTAAACATGTGGTGTTCATCATGGCCACCACGGAGCAGCACAAGGTGCCGCTCACCATACTTTCCCGCTCTCAGTGTTTCCGCTTCCGCCCCATTTCCGAGGCGGACATAATCTCCAGGCTGAAAGAAATAACTACCGCCGAAAAAATCAGAACCGAGCCGGAAGCGCTTAAGCTTATAGCCCGCGCCGCCGGCGGCGCCATGCGCGACGCGATAACGCTGCTTGATCGCGCGGCCTCGTTCGGCCGCGGGGAAGTTAAAACGGGCGTCCTTAACGAACTGCTGGGGCGTCCCGGCGATGAGGTGGTAAATTCAATGGCGCTGGCGCTGGTAAACCGCGACGCGGCGGCGCTGCATTCCGCTTTTGACTCGCTTAACGCCGAGGGGAACGATCCGCTGACCGCGCTGAGGGAATTGCGTAATAATTTTTCCGAAGCCTTCCTGGCCGCGCAGGGTTTTTCCAAAGACGCGGGACCGGTCAAGGGACTGCCGCCCGGCACGCCGCCCGCCCTGCTGGCCCGGCTGTCCCGCAAGCTCAACGTTATAATAGAGGAAGTAAAATTTTCCGATTCCCTTGCGATAGCCTCCGAAGTTGCGCTGTTCACCCTTATAGAGGCGCCGCAGGACCTGGAGGGACTGTTGAAAAAGCTGGAAGGCCTTGAGGCCCGCCTCGCTTCAGGCGCCGCGCCGGAACCGCCGCCGGCCGGAGGTCAAAAAAAAAATGAAGAGTTAGCCTTCCCGCAGACCGCCCCTTCATCCCTCAGCCCCCATCCTTCATCCCTGGCCCCCGGTCCCGCCCCGGCCGATGCCTGGAAGAAGATGCTGGGCCAGGTCTCCTCAAAAAAACCCGCCCTGTACAACATAATGCTTTCCGTGAAAATAGTTTTTTCCGAAGAAAACAAGTGGCGGCTGCTGAGCGCCAACCAGTTTGAAACCGACATGATTGAAAAGGCCAGGTACGAATTGGAAGAGCTGCTTGAAAGATACGCCGGCAGGAAAATAACGCTGATGCCGGAATACGCGCCCGCTCCGGTGAAAAACACGGACCGGCCGCCGGCCCCCCCGGACAGCGCCGGCGGCGGCTTGTCCGCGCCCGGCGGGGAAGAGACCATGCTGGAGGACTCGCTTGAAGCGGAGGGCGCGCAGGAAACCGCCGCCGTTCCCAGGCCGGAGGAACCCAGGCAGGTTTCAGTTGAGACCGAGCCGGAGTTTAAGCATCTGGCCAGGGTTTTCCACGGCCGCATTACCAGAATAAGCAAAGTGAAGTAAAATTTTTATGAAAGCTTTGGAGAAAATTACCGGGGTTTTCCGTAAGTTTCCCGGGGTAGGCCCCAAACAGGCGGAGCGCTTTGCCCTTTATGTGGCGCGGGCTTCAAACCCGGAGATAGAAAACCTGGTGGAGGCCCTGCGCGGGGTTAAGGCCTCTGTGAAGCACTGTCCCGAATGCTATAACTATGCCGAGGGAGGCCTTTGTCCCGTCTGCGCGGACCCCGTCCGGGACCGTTCTATAATCTGCGCGGTGGAGCGCCCCCAGGACTTGGCCGCCATAGAAAAGGCTAAAAGTTTTACCGGAATTTACCATGTGTTGCACGGAGCGGTTTCCCCAGCCGCCGGCGTACAACCGGAGCAGATAAAAATGAAAGAACTGCTGGACCGTGTGCGCGCGGCCGACGGCGCCATCAAAGAAATTATAATCGCCACCAACCCCGACGCCGACGGCGAGGCCACCGCGATGTACCTGATAGGTCTGCTAAAACCCTATGTGGACAGGATAACGCGCATAGCCTATGGCGTACCTCTGGGCGGGGAGATAGACTATATGGACGAGGTCACGCTTGGGCACGCCCTTAAGGGCAGGGTGAAGATGTAGAAAGGCAAAAGGTAGGTAACTGCTCAGGTAGCCAGAATCCAGAAGCCAGAATTCAGAATAATCTGCA
>CAZYFL010000285.1:0-3372 GCA_964646805.1 uncultured Elusimicrobiaceae bacterium
GAAAGGTAACTACTCAGGTAGACAGAATTCAGGAGTCAGAATTCAGAATAGCCTGCGAATAAGCACAAACTGGTGGGCCTTTTGCCACACCACCAGGTCATCAAATCTTGTCGCTGGCATCTTCATTCTGACTCCTGAATTCTGACTCCTGAATTCTACCTGAGCAGTTACACAGAAAGGCTGAAGGATAGAAAAACCCCTATCCGCTGTATCTTCTCCTTCAGCCTTCTCTTCACTTCTTTTTCAGCCCGCCTTCTATCTGCTTTACAGAGCCGTCCGGCATTTTTACGGAAGTCTTGAGGCTCTTACCGGAGGAAGCGCTCTCCTTGAGCAGGTTTACGAACTTATCGTAGTCGCTGACTTTTACTTCTTCATGCCATTTGCCGACATCCTGCCCCGACATCTTTTTGGCGGCTTCAGGGGCGGCGTTGGCGCCGGCCACGGTGGTCATCTGGCCCGCCTGCAGCGACTGCTTGCCCATCGAATTTTGCACGTCCACGTGTCCCTCGTAAACCTTAACCGTCAGCAGGCTCCTCTGCTCTATATCGGCTTCGGTGCCGCGTACGGCGCATACGGCGGAAGGGGTGCGCACGTTTAGCTTGGCCATTTTATGAAGCATCCTGGTCCAGAGATGTCCCACCGACAGGTTTATAAGCTCGCGCAGCCTGCCCTGCGGAGAAATCTCAAAGTTGGAGTTCTCGTTAAGGCGCACTTCGGCGCCGCCCTTTGTCACCAGGCCGGCGCGGCTGGAAGCGCCGGTCTTTATGTTATCGCCGGAGTAGAGCAGATCGTTAACCTTCAACTCGGCATAACCCGATTCCCCCGTACGCTTTACCTGCACCTCCCCCGCTATATACACAGACACTGCTACCACTTTAGGCGCGCAAAAAGCCGTCGGCGCCGCGGCGGCGGCCGCCAGTAATACCGCCCCCGCTGCTATCAGTCTTCCAAGTTTCATAATACTTCCTCCATTTCCGGTTTTTAGCTAAAACACAACTCAAAAAAACATCCGAATCTTTTCACTTCTTCCCCCGCAGTCCTTTCCGCATCCTACTTCTTAACATCCAACCGCGTGAATGAGACCTTCTCCTCGGAACGCTCGTACAGCCGGAAGATATAAGCCGCCAGCGGCGGGTTAACACCGGCCGGGGCCTCTATCTGGTAGTAGTCAAAGGCCGTTCCGTCGTCAGTTTTGCGCCGGCCAAGCAGGCGCACGGTCTCGGCCTTGTCGTCCGAGCCGGAAATGACCCCAACCACCATAGATACTCCGAAGTCCGGCTCTGGCGACTCCTCGGAGGAAAGCGTCTTCCATGTTTTTCGCCATTCTTTCATGTCCCTGATTACAAAGACCGAAGCTTCTTTGCCGCGGGACTCTGTATAGCCGGTCCACTCCCCGGGGGTTTCCTCCCTCATAGGGGTCACGTCAAGCGAGGTTTCCTCCGGCGCAGGGGCTTCCTCCCCGGCATCGGCGGTTGTCTGCGCGGTTTGCGCCGTCTGGGCGGCTCCGCCCTCGTCGGAAACGGAGGCGCCCACAAGCTGGGCCTCGCCGCTTATAAGCGCCGCTATAACAAGCGCGAGCTCATCCTGCGAACAGTTGGCGCAGGAGAGGCTTTCAAAGGTGTAACCCTCCAGGGCTTTGGCGGCCTCCGGGCCCAGCCGCTTGAGGATGGCCTGGAACATCTCTTCGTAGCTGAGCTTTCTCCCTGTCCCCGCCGGGCCAGCCGCGCCCGCGTTTTTGGCTATAAGCCGGGTCCTGCAGTTGTCCGGCATATTGTCGTCAAAAAGGTCTGCGCAGGCCACGGCCAGCCCCTCATCCTGGCCGGGAGGCATGAAGGCGGTAAAGGGCAGTTCCTTTTTTTCTCCGGGGCCTATAGTCGCCACCTGCTTCGGTGAGTCCTGGGCTGAAATTCCGCCCAACGACAGTTTTACGGAAATGTTGGACTCAGTGGCCGAGCCGCTGTTATAAAGCACGGCCTTAAAATTAAGAGGCTTTTCAAAATCCTGCGCCGGGGAGCTCAGGTCAAGCTGTGTGATGGCCACGTTGCGTGTCTGCGCCGAAGCCTGGCCTTTCAGCGAAAAATTGTAAGCATTGCTTTCGGAAATTTTATTATTACCGGCATCAAGGCCCTCCACTTTCCAGTAATAAACCTGTTCCGGCACCAGCTGTTCCCTGGGCTGCGACGGGTTGTCAGGGTAGGAATACATGCTTTCGCCGGAGTTAAGCGCGGTGTGCAGGGCATTATAGAGACCCGCATTATCCGATACAGTTACGCGGTAACGGCTGGCCCCGCTGGCGGTCCAGCGGAAGGTCAGCGGCTTATCGGCCAGGCCGCGCGCGCCGTAGGGCGGGTAAATAAGCGTGATGTTCGGAGAGGAGATCATGAAGGAGATCGGTTTCGTCACAGGTACCCCGTCCAGCGAAGCAGTACCGGTAAAAGTGTAATTTCCGGGCGCGGTGTAGAAGGAATTTATGGAAAGGCCGGCCAGTTGGGCCTGCGCCTTGCCCGCCGTACCGGGGGCGGAATTGCCTGGCAGGGTAAAGACCACGGTTCCGGCCGGGTTTTTTATTTCAAAGGTGAAGGCTACAGATCCCCCGCTTCCGACGGAATTGGTCACGCTCTGGCGCAGGGTTATAGATTCCGCGTTGGAAAAGGTCTGGCGCGCCGTACCGGCGGAGTCATGTACGGAAACGCTATGCCCTGTAAGGTCCTGCGCATGCGCCGTCCACGAGAACAGTCCCACCATTAAAACCGCATAAATATTTTTCATGCTCATCCCCACTTAATCCTTACTTAATCCTTAATCCTTAATCCTGAATCCTCATCTTATAACCGCGAACTTGCGCGCCGTGCCGTCAGTTTCTCCGCTGAGTTCGTGCTTTAATTTTACGCTGTACAGATACACTCCGCTGGCCGGCTTACCGCCGGAGAAGTCCCAGCGGTATTCGTAAACCGGCCCCGCGCCCATCCAGCCCGCGTCCCCGTCCTCCACCGACTTTACCAGCGTCCCGTCCACAGAAAAGATTGAAAGCCGCTTGCGCACCGGGAGTATCTCGGTTTCCAGATGAAACTTAACATAAGAAACCGCGGGGTTGGGATAGGCGTAAACGGCGGCTTTTCTAAGCAACTGCCCCAGCGGCTTTATCTCCAGGTTTTGTCCCGGGGCCAGCTTTAGCTCAAAATCTTTCCAGCTGCCGTCGTCACCTCTTACCCGCAGGGTATAAGGCCCCGGGATAAGGTTGCGTATGGCGAAACGCCCTGTCGCGTCCGGCCGGACTGAAGCCACCAACCGGGCGCCGCGCCACAGTTGGGCTTCCGCCCCGGCCGCGGAAGACCGCATGCCGGAAGGGACCGAGGCCGAAGGTGTGCCGCT
>CAZYFL010000286.1:0-3370 GCA_964646805.1 uncultured Elusimicrobiaceae bacterium
CGGTCAGATCTTCCACTTCAAACTTGGCCATGGTCTCGCCTGTTTTCCTGGTCTGAATATTTTTAAACTGCGCCACTATGCCGGCCACGCGCACCATGACCCCCTCTGCGAAACCGCCCGCCAGAACCTTCTCCGCCTGCGCGTTGGACATCATGCCGAGGTGGCGGCGGTAGCTGTTAAGCGGGTGTCCGGAGAAATAAAAACCCAGCACCTCGCGCTCGTTCTTGAGTAGCGCGTGCTCGCTCATCACAGAGGGAGTTTTCTTTTCCTCGCCGAAGAGCATGGCCTGGTTGATGTCATGTGAGCTTTTGCCGCCGCAGAAGGCCTCCACGATCGCCATCGCCTTCGTGCGCGAAATTTCCGGTTTCCCGGCCGGGTAGAAACCGTCGAAAGCCCCGCCCTTGGCCAGCGATTCCACCACGCGCTTATTGAGCTGCCTGGCATCAGCGCGCAGGGTAAATTCCTCAAAAGAGCGGAATGGACCGTTTCTGTCCCGCTCGGCCACCAGAGCCTCCACCACGCCTTCGCCCACGTTCTTCACAGCGGTCAGCGCGAAACGGATAGCGGGTTTGCCCTGAATTTCCTCTATTGAAAATTTCTTCTGGGAGCGGTTCACGTTGGGCCCCAATATGCCTATCTCCATATCCTGGGATTCTCCTATATAGGTGACCAGCTTGTTTTCCTTTTCCTCGGAGCCGATGGGGCTGTGGCCTATTTCGCTGGTCAGCAGCGCCGCCATAAACTCCACCGGATAATTGGCCTTCAGCCAAGCGGTCTGGTAAGCCACCAGCGCATAGGCCACGGAGTGAGATTTGTTGAAACCGTAGCCCGCGAATTCCACCATCTGGTCAAAGATCTTGGTGGCCAGCTTATTGGGGATATCGTTCTTTGACCTGGCCTGCTCCACGAACCTGGCGCGCATCTGCTCCATCACCTCGGGCTTCTTCTTACCCATGGCCTTGCGGAAACCGTCGGCTTCCCCCGGGGTAAAGCCGGACAGGCTCTTGGAAATTTCCATTATCTGTTCCTGGTAGACCATGGTGCCGTAAGTGTCTTTCAGGATAGGTTCCATCAGCGGGTGGTCGTAGACGATCTTCTTCTTGCCGTGCTTTCGCTCCACGAACATTTCAAGCATTCCGGCCTGTATGGGACCGGGCCGGTACAGCGCCACCAGCGCCGCAATGTCGCTGAAAACGGAGGGTTTAAGGCCCTTCACCAGTTTCTTCATGCCGTCGCTTTCCAGTTGGAACACGCCCGTGGTCTTGCCTTCGCAGAGCAGGTTGAAGGTCTTCTTGTCGTCCAGCGGTATGGAGTAGATGTCGAAATCTCTCTTGCCGCCGGCGCGCAGGAACTCGCAGGCAGTCTCAATGACGGAAAGGGTGCGCAGGCCCAGGAAGTCCACTTTGAGCAGGCCCAGGCTGGTCAGCATGTTGCCGTCATACTGCGTGGTTATTATTTCCCTGGTGTTGCGGTTGGAGAGCGGCACATGGTCGGTAATGTCGTCCCTGGAAATGACCACTCCGGCCGCGTGCACCCCGGTGTGGCGGCGCAGGCCTTCCAGCTTCACCGCTATATCAAACATTTTTTGTATCCTGGGGTCGCGGGCATATTCTTTCAGCTCGTTGACGTTATTGAGGGCGTGGTAAAGGGTTTTGTCGCCGGGTACCAGCTTGGAGATGGCGTTGACCTCTGAAAGAGGAATGTTCATCACGCGGCTCACGTCTTTCACCGCGCTCTTGGCCTTGATAGTGCCATAGGTGATGATATTGGCGACGTGGGAGGAACCGTATTTCTCGCGCACGTACTGCACCACCTGCTCGCGGCCGTCGTCGGAAAAGTCAATATCCAGGTCCGGCATACTCTTGCGGTCCGGGTTAAGAAAACGCTCGAACAGCAGGGCGTTGGTGATGGGGTCAACGCGGGTAATGTCCAGCGCATAGGCCACCAGGGCTCCGGCGCCTGAGCCGCGGCCGGGCCCGACGGGAATGCCCTTACTGCGTCCGTAATTTATAAAATCCATGACTATAAGGAAATAACTGGCGAAGCCCATGCGCCGTATGACGCTGAGTTCGTATTCAAGACGTTTCCGGTATTCTTCTCCGGCGTTAGGCGCTTTCACCTTAAGACCGGCTTCGCAAAGTTCTTTGAGGTAATGAAAATCGCCTTCCTCGGGGTGCCTAGCCTTGTATTCGGGCGGGATGTCGAAAACGGGCAGTTGCAGTTTGCCGGTTTCCACCCTGAGGTCGCACATGGAGGCTATGTGTAGCGTGTTCTTTATGGCTTCGGGGGTGTGGGAGAAGAGTTTGATCATCTCCTCTGGGGATTTGTAGTAAAGTTCGTGCGTGGTCATGCGCATGCGGTCCGGGTCGTTCATCAGCGACCCTGTGGAGATGCAGATATGCGCGTCGTGCGCTTCCCAGTCTCCTTTTTTCTGGTAGTGGCAGTCGTTGGTGGCCACGAGGGGTATGCCGGTGCGTTTTGAGAGCTCTATGAGGCCGGCCATGGCGACTGTTTCTTCGGGTATGCCGTGGTCCATCAACTCCAGGTAGAAATTGCCTTTGCCGAGTATGCCGTTGTACTCGGATGCTATCTTGGCGGCATCGTCAAGGCGGTTTTCGGCGCAGGCGCGGGCGATATGGGACTTGAGGCAGCCGGAGAGGCACACGAGGCCTTCGGCGTGTCTGGCCAGAAGCTCACTGTCTATGCGGGGGTCGTGGTAAAAACCTTCCAGGTAGGAGGCGGAGACCATCTTGATGAGGTTGCGGTAACCGGCTTCATTCCTGGCGAGGACGGTTATGTGGCCGTTGTCGCGGCGGCCGTGGTTTTTGTCGCGGTCTTTATGGGAACCGCGGGTGATGTAGCATTCGCAGCCTACTATGGGCTTGAGGCCGAGGGACTGCGCCATGAAGTAAAATTCCATGGCGCCGTACATATTGCCGTGGTCGGTGATGGCGAGGGCGTTGTCTTTCTGGGCGGCGAGGCCCTTGAGGAATTCGGACGCGTGGCCGTCGCCGTCGGTTATGCGCAACATCCCGTCGAGCAGCGAGTACTCGGAGTGGTTATGGAGGTGTATGAAGCCGGGTTGCATCAGTATAAAAAAAGAAAATATCTCCGTGGCCAGACTAGACCACAGACTTTGATTATATAAATAAATGGAGACCTTATCCTCATCGGAGAATTATCCAATGCAGGATGAGCATGAGAAAAAGCCCGTTTCCAACGCAAGATGAGCATGAAATGGGCTTTAGCTTTAGCTTGCAAAAGAGGTGTTTTCCGTCCATAATCTATAACCATGACCACACAAATGGACGATTCCTGTTCCGTCCCACCTACTTGAACCCCTTTTTGGGGTAGTAAATCCCACCTAATT
>CAZYFL010000287.1:0-3367 GCA_964646805.1 uncultured Elusimicrobiaceae bacterium
CCCTTTTCGCGCAGTTCCTTGTCTATATAGAACAGCGCGGTATTGTGGTTTTCAACTCTCCCCTTTATTTCGTGAGTATCTCCGGCAGATTCCAGAGCAGATAAATCGGGACACTTATAAGCCGGTAGCTCACGGGGTCCCCCTGGGTGGTCTTCACCTCCACTTTCATTACCGAGGGAGGATTTGTATCCGCGCGCACCGCTAGCGGCAACCGGCGATCAAACATAAACTGATGCAGACTCTTCATGGAGCCGGACGCGCCGGACTTAAGCTCTATAGGAACAATGCTGCCCAGCATTTGAACCATATAATCGATCTCTCCGGGGCGTCCACCCTCGCGCTGCCAGTAGTAAAGTTCCTGGCCATCGCCAACCCCTGAATCGGTCAGTCGCAGTTGAGCCGCCGCCAATTGGTCTGTTAACTGGCCCCGCAGGGCCGGCGCTAAAGCATCCCATGCCGGAAAGGACTGAGCGGCAGGAGTACTCAACAGCGCGTGAACAACCGCCACATCAGCAGCAACCACCTTTCGGAAAGAACTTTTAACCTCGGCGCCCAATGGCAAGCCGTTAGCCGCGGTGTGATGAACCTGGTGCACAAGCTGCGCCATACTCAGCAGCTCCAGAGCGCGTTTTGCCTGATGCTGTTTTACGCCCTCGCGCACGTGAGCATGTACGAATTTCCGCCCAAGTGAGGCGACCACAGCTTGCAGCACGGCGTCAAGAATATCCCTGTCCATCCGGCCCGAGTACTTCGCAAAGTCCGCGCGATAAGCAGCCACCAGGTCTTTTTGCAATTCCCGCACCTGGCGCGGCTCGCGGTCCGCGACATCCGCCGCAACAACGGCCGGCATGCCGCCGACCATTGCAAAACGATAAAACCAGTGCAGGGCCTGTTGGTGCGCTGCTGCTGAAAGTTCACTGCCGGGGCGCCAGGCCGAGATCGGGGCCAGCAGGCGCTCCTGCCCATGGGCCAGCAGATACTCCGGGAAACCCATCGGCTCAATATGCTGAAAAGCTATGCGCCCGACCGGCATGCTGAAGGTATGGTCGGCCAGCGCAAAATCAAGCAGCGACCCAGCCGCCACCACAGGCAACTGCGGCAGTTCCTCATAGAACCAGCGCAAACCGGCCAACACCTCTCCCGCCCCTTGGATCTCATCTAAAAAAAGCAGGCTGGTCTCCGGGTTTATATCGACAGATAGCGTAAGGGAAAGCTCCTCTAAAATCTTGCGGGGATCGTTGGCGGTGAAAATCCGCTTCAGCGAAGGATCCCGCTCGAAGTTTATCTCTACCAGGCGGCGGCCCGAGCGCGCTGCAAGCTCACGCACCAACCAGGTCTTCCCCACCTGCCGGGGGCCCCGCAGCACAAGCGGCCGCCGGTCCGAGCTTACCAACCAAGCATCAAGTCGTGATTCCACAGTACGTTTCATATAGCTTATTATACAAACAACTCGTTGTTTTATCAATATGACTTAAATATTATCGCTATCCAGCGTTACGATAGTAGTCGTTACGACATCTGTCGTAAACAAGACTTAAAGTTCCCATCAATAGTATAGCAGACCAACTCCACATTGTAGGCCGCGGCGGTCTTCGCCAGTATATAGGTGCCCGCCCTCCATAAGCGCCACGTGCTTATGCGCGGCCGCCTGCGGGCCGTTCCTATTTTCAATCCCTCTCTATTTCAGCTAATCGTTTAAGCACAAATTTAAGCGCGGCACCGCTGTTAATAAACGCAGCCCAGGCAACCGCTTTTTTAAAGCTGAAAGCGGCAGGAAAATCCAGTTCCGGGAAATGGGAAAAGCGGCGTTCCCGAAAAGCCGACACATACAGACAGTCCACCAGCGCTTTTTCCGGCTCGGCTATAAAAAAACCTCCGGCCTCGCGCCAGGAGAAACCTTTGAAAAATGATGAGGCCAGGTGGTGTACGGAAAAAACTCCGCAATGGGTGGTTATTTCTTTTGTATGCGCCACCGAGGCCAGCGTTACCACCTGCGGGATCTGCTCTATAATTCCGTGCAGGTGAAGCGCGCTTGTAAATGAAACATACGCCCTCTGCCTCTGAAGGATATACGGAATAACCGCATACGGGCTGGGCATGGCGCCGCCGGCCGCCCATACCCCGTGCGCCACCTTTACGGCCAGGCCCTGGCGCGCAAGAAAAGCCAGCCCCTGGCAAACCACGGAAGCGGACCGCCCGGAAACGCCGGCCAGTTCCCGCGCGGTAAAAACAGGCCGCCCAAGCTCCGCAATATGCGCAGCCAGAGTTTTCTTAACCGTTGGCATCGCCAAGTTCCTCCACAAAAGCCGCCGCTTTCAATTTTATCTCGTCCCACATTTCCGGCACAGCGTAAACCTTGCGGTCTTCCGGCGCCAGGTAAGCGGCGACAACATCCCTGAACATTTCGAAATCGGGCTCAAGAACATTTTTCCTGGCCTTAGCCAACCCCGCCTTATCGGGCAGCGGAAGCTTAAGCGTTCCGGGGCGGACCTGCGCGCTTAAAAGATAAAGGTCGAAAATGTCACGGGCCTGCAGCACGGACCTGGACAATACAGCCGTAATTTTTTGGGCGGCCGCTATACCGGCCGGGTAATGCGGTACAACAAGAGGTGCCATTAGATAAGGCCGCAAAGCAGCTGCAGGTATGGGTTCCGCAACCGGTCCCCCCTGGAAACCGCGCCTGGAGAATTCTACTTTGGTAAAATAGTCCTCTCCCGCCGCAGTTACAATATGAACCTTGAAGCGCTGCGTGGTGCCTGTCTGCTTAGCGGCGGCCATATCCGGAGGCTTTATTTCAGAAACACCATAGGTTTTAAGATTTTCCCTGAAAGAAGGCGATGTTAAAATACGCATTACTCGTTTCTTAACCGACTCTACCGGCAGTTCCGCCACGTCAATATCCATATCCTCGGAATACCTGATGCTCTTAAAGAATAGCCGCAGGTTAACCCCGCCCTTAAGCGCCCAAAGCCCCATAGGCATATCGGCAGCCAGGTAACGCAGAAACTCTATATGAAATATTTCCCTTAACTGCAGTTGGTTATACATGATATGTACTATAGTTTAGTTGTACCTACGTTTCAAGACATAGTATATATTAAATTCCATGCGTTAAACTATATAAAATCGAAAGGCTCCGTCAAGGAGCCTTCTCTTCCGCAGCCGGGGACAATTAAAGCAGCCTATCCCCATCTCGCCCAGGCGCTTCGAAGCCCCCATCACGCTGGTGGTCCGCACGGCCTTGTCCGTAGAGATGAACAGGAAGCGCTCCACATTGTAGGCCGCCGCTGTCTTCGCCAGGATATAGGTGCCGTCCTCCATAAGCGCCACGTGCTTATGCGCGGCCGCGTGCAGCACCCAGGCCGGC
>CAZYFL010000288.1:0-3350 GCA_964646805.1 uncultured Elusimicrobiaceae bacterium
GCATCATCAAGAGTTGCGGCCGGAGTTGTTGCAGCGACCAGGCCAGTTCCTCCGCTTCAAGCGGTACGCCGGCCGGAAGCCTGGCCCCGGAGAGAACCGGCATAAGCAGACCGTAGGGGGCATGGTCCGGGGTTCGCGTGCGGTCTGTTAAAGCGATTGCAGGCGAAAGTATTTCCCTCGGTCCGGAGGCGCAGTCGGAGGATACCACCGGCGTTCCACATGCCATAGCCTCCAACAGGGCGTTGGGGAAGCCTTCCCAGAGGGAGGTGAAAGCGAAAAGGCGGGCTTTTGATATAAACAGGTAAGGATTTTCACGGAAGCCGGTAAAATATACGTCGGCGTCCGGAGGCGGGTCGCCGGTACCTGAAAAAGTTTTGAGGCCGAGCCCGGCGGACAGATTAAGCAGGCGATCCCGCAGTTCGCCTTCACCAAGCAGGATAAGGGCCGCCTCAGGAATGATTTGCTTCAGCCCCTTAAAAATTCTCAGAAGATGCCAGTGGCCCTTGGCGGCGGTCAGCCTGCCGCATGTGGCGATAACCGGTCTTTCAAAGACGGGGGCCCAGCCGGGAGGAAGAGGGGAGGCCGCCAGCGCGGCTATTCCGGAAACGTCGCAGACATTGTGTATCACCCGTATCTTCTCCTCCGGCACGGCAAAGTTCCCGCACAGATCTTTTTTTACTCCGGCTGAATTGGCTACTACCAGGGCCGCCTCAGGATAGTAGCGCCTGATGAGCGGGCGCATAAGGGCGCCGCGCAGGCCGGAAAATTCGCCCGAGGGGCTGGTGAGCTCGCAGATTGCGGCCCTGTGTCCGCTGCGCCTTGCCGCCAGCACGTTTACTATATTTGCCCGCTCCATAAAAGACAGCACCGTGTCGCCGGGCTGTACGGCGGCGGCTAGGCGGCGCGCGTAAAGCGGGATGGAAACGGTTTTAACCAGCGGACTGGTGGAAGAGCTGTGGCCTGAAATAATTTTTATTTTAGAGGCGTCAACCGGCCAGGAGATTTCGTTCTCAAGCAGTATCAGCGCGTCGTGGGGGAGCAGCCGGGCCAGCGCAACTAACTGTTTTTCAGCGCCGCCGCGGAACAAAGAGTTTATAAGGAGTTTCAGGCCCATAAGACAATTTTAGGTAACTACTCAGGTAGACAGTAGTCAGAATTCAGTAGTCAGGAGTAAGAAGTTGCAGATTATTCTGAATTCTGGCTTCTGGATTCTGGCTACCTGAGCAGTTACAATTTTAGAATATTTTTAAGCCCCGGCGTCTCTTTTGATATAATTTTGCAACTTATGGAGGTTCAATGAGATATTTACCAGCGGCTTCCCGGCTGACCAAAATCTGGATTTTTTTCGTGTTTAGCGCTCTTGTCGGCTATGCAGGCATGCGGGTCTTCGCGGCTTCCGGCAAAGCCGCCGGAGCCCCCGAAGTGAAAAACCTGAGCGCCCCCCGGTCAGGGGCTTCCACAGCCATAGCGGGACAAATTGAAAAAATGAAGAGGGAGCATGTGCCCTCCAGTCCGGCAAACCGGGCGGTTTCCTTCCTCGGGCTGTTCGCCCTTATTGGCGTCTGCTACTCCATGTCCGACAATCGCTCCAGGATCAACTGGAGGCTGGTGGCCTGGGGGATGGGCCTGCAACTGCTGTTTGGCGTACTGGTTCTTAAGACAGGGCCCGGTCTCTGGTTCTTCGCGAAGCTCAACACCGGGGCAATGGCCCTGATAGGCTTCGGGCAACAGGGGACTAACTTTCTCTTCAGTTCCTTCGTGACCGGCAAGGTTGACTCCAGCCTAGTCAACTTCACCTTCAACGTGCTCCCCACCATAATCTTTTTCTCCTCCCTGATGACGCTCGGCTACTACCTGGGAGTGATGCAGTGGGTTGTCAATTTCTTCTCCGTGATAATGCAGAAGACCATGAAATGCTCGGGCGCCGAAACCCTTTCCACGGCGGCGAATATTTTCGTCGGTCAGAGCGAGGCCCCGCTGGTTATCAAACCTTACGTTAAGGATATGACGAACAGCGAGTTGCTGTGCGTTATGGTCGGCGGTTTTGCCAACACGGCCGGCGGCGTACTGGCGGCCTACGTCGGAATGCTTTACCGGTATTTCCCTGACATAGCAGGTCACCTTATAGCCCAGTCGGTGATGTCCGCTCCGGCCGCGCTTGTCTGTGCCAAGATAGTCATGCCGGAAATCGGGAACCCGGTCACAGCCGGAGCGCATGTTGAGATGGTGAAGGAAAACATAGACGCCAATGCCATAGACGCGGCCGCGCGCGGCGCCTCGGAGGGCATGACGCTGGCTTTCAATGTGGGGGCCATGCTGCTGGCCTTTATAGCCCTGATCTCGCTTGCCAACGCCTTGTTGATAAAGATTTCCACCTCGCTGGGCGCCCCGCCGGTTTCTATAGAGATGCTGCTTGGCTTTATCGGTACGCCGATTGCCTGGATCATGGGCGTACCCGCGCAGGACTGCTGGACGGTGGGCAAGCTGATAGGCGTGAAAACCGGCGTCAACGAGTTCGTGGCTTATCTGCAGCTGGCCGACATGCTCAAAGCGGGCGACCAGCTTTCATACCGCTCCATAGTGATAGCTTCCTACGCCCTGTCCGGCTTCGCCAACTTCTCTTCTATAGCCATACAGATCGGCGGAATCTCCGGTATAGCGCCGACGCGAAGGCACGATCTGGCCAAACTGGGACTGAAGGCGATGATAGTGGGTTCTATAGCCACCTTTATGACCGCCACGGTGGCTGCCATACTTATCCCTTAAACTCAAACCAAAAACGGCGGATTTTTGGCCGCCCGGCTATTTTGTAAGCGCGACCGGTAGTTTTCCTGTCGGGGATAACCGGCCGGTGAGTATTTCTCCGGCTGCGGCCAGGGACGGGGCTGTCATGCCGTAAAGGGCTATTACTCCGGGCGCTTTCGGGTAGGCCGGGATATCGTAAGGGTTCATCAGGCTGAGCAGAACCGAGGGCTTGCCTGAATCTATCAGTCTGTTTATGGCATCCCGCTGCGTGGCGTTCTGCGCTCCGGTCCACTGGAAGCTGCCCAATACCAGCAAATCCGCGTCCGCGGCGGCTTCGGTTATCTTCTTTAATTCCCCGTTTTTCAGGCCGATGTCAAAAAAATACTGGCTTGTCTGATAGCCGCTTTCAAGCAGGGTGCGGTAAAGGTGTATGGCGTTTTCGGCGAAGCGTTGCGGAGAGAAAATCATGACGGCTATTTTTTTATCTTTCGGCAGCGGTATCAGGCCTCCGTCCCGCACCAGGGTTACGGCCCGCCTTGAAAGAGCGCCTGTGATTTCCAGGTAGGCCTTGTCAAAGGGAGAGGCCGCTTGCGCGGGCGCAAAAA
>CAZYFL010000289.1:0-3350 GCA_964646805.1 uncultured Elusimicrobiaceae bacterium
CTATGAGAAATGTTCGGGTAAAGGGATTGAATCAAAAAACCGGAAAAATATCCGGGTTGCGACTTTTTTTCCCTTTTTTCTTCGCCCTTATCCTTTGTCCTTTAGCCTTTAGCCTTTCCGCCTACGCCGCCATAACGCAGACCATAAACTACCAGGGCTTCCTGCTCAGCAAACTTACCAACCTGCCGGTGGAAACCCCCCAGGATATAAAATTTGTGATCTATGACGCGGCCTCCGCAGGTTCTGCGCTTTTCACAGAAACCCGTTGTAATGTGCAGGTGAACAAAGGGCGCTATGATATTGAGATAGGCTCTGCTGCCGGCGGGATAACCCCGGCCTCCATTTTTACTGATTATAATGGAGTATGGCTTGAGATACAGGTGGACGGTAACGGCGACTGCCTTCCCCCATTTGAGCCCATGTCGCCGCGCATCAGGCTGCAGGCTTCCCCTTTCGCTTTCAATTCGCTTTACGCCTCAACGGCTTCCGCGGCCACCACGATATTCGCTGCCGACACGATAGCCGCTCTCCCCCAGACCGCTTACGGCGCTATTACAATTTCCACCAACCTGTTCGTCCAGGGCGATATTTCAGTGGGAAACATCTCCGCCGGTCAGAAGCTCGCCGTGGCGGGCATGGTGGAAAGTTCCACCGGCGGTTTCAAGTTCCCGGACGGCTCGGTGCAGATAAAAGCGGCCGCCATTACCATGTGGGATGTGAACGGCCCGAATTTATACACAATAAATCCCGGCAATATAGGAATAGGAGAAGCCCTGCTCTCCCCGCTGGCGCGCCTGCATATTTCTTCCGCCGCCGGCGATGCCGGGAACCTGCTGCTGATTTCCACCGGCGCCTCACAACTCTTTCTTGTAAATGGCCTGGGCCAGGTTTACGGCGGGTCTTACTACGGGGACGGCGCCACGCTCACGGGCATACTGCGCAAAGCGGGCGACACTATGACCGGCCAGCTGACCCTGGCCGCTTCCAGTCTTACCGTGACTTCCGCGCTGGGCCTGAGTTCCCCCAAACTAAAGCTGCTGGAAAACGTGGAAATCTCCTCGGCGCCGGCTTCCGCGTACGGCGGCATCCAGGTGAGTACGCATATTTACCTTTCCGGCGCTTCCAAAATTTACGGCGACGGCAGCGGCCTTACCGACGTGGTCAGCACGGACAGCACCAAGGTCTTGAAAACCGGCGACGTCATGACCGGCTCCCTTGCTGTTACCACTCTCACCGTAACCGGCAACGCCTTCTCGGTGGCAGGCGCTGCTTTCTCGGTGCTGAACGGTAATACCGCTGTGGGCAGCGCTTCCTGGCTGGCGCGCCTGACCGTAGACGGCGGCATAATAGCAACATCGAGCGTGACTGCGCAGGGCGGGCTTTATTCCGCCGATGTTAATGCAACGCGGGGAGATTTTTTGCAGAGCGTCAGGGCTTCCAGCGCCACTTTCTGGGGTTGGGGAACGTCCAATTACAGCATTGAGACCGCAACAGGGATAAAAGTTAACGCCGGATCGGTTATCGCGCCATATTTTGTGGGCAACGGCTCGCAGCTTAACAGCGTAACCGGCACGGACTCCGCCCGCGTTCTTAAGGCAGGGGATACAATGACCGGCAACCTGCTTATTTCAGGTTCAAGCCTTACCGTGGCATCCGGGGACTCTCACCCATACGCGCTGATAGTGGCCAGTGCGGCTTCAGTAAACAACTACAGCCTGGCGGTCACTACCGGCGGGTATGTGGGTGTGCAGATCTCAAATCCTTCGGCGCCGCTGGAGGTAAACAGCCGGGCGCTGATTTCAAATACCGAAGGCCCGGCCAAGTTGCAGCTTAACAGCAATATCGGGTACAGCTACCTGCACTGGAGTGATTCCTTCTTTTCCGGTACCAACACCAACCAGGGAGTTCTGGGTTATCTGCCCGCAAGCCGCAACCTTGTATTCAGGACTATGGGTTCAGATCCGGCTACAGGCGGATCTGAGGTTTTCCGTATAAAGTCCGAGGATGACGCTTCCTGGCGGTTCGGGCTGGGCACAGCCAATCCTACGGAGCGCTTTCATGTCGGGTCTAATATGCTGGTCAGCACTTCAGCCGCTAACCCGATACTTTACATAAGCACCACTTCCGGCAGGGTTTCAATAAACACTGCTGCCCAGACCCACGCGCTTACCGTCAACGGCGGGATACAGGCGGCTTCATCCGTGACGGCGCAGGGCGGTTTTTACGGGAACGGCTCGGGCATAACCAATCTTTCCGCCGGTTCGCTCCCGCGCGAACTGGTTGTCGGGTCCATAACGGCCATTGCCGGCGGCGCTTATGACGGCGTGGTTTTCTCAACTAATGTGTATATTCAATCCAAACTGGCGGTGGGCGCGGTTTTTGAACCTGCCGCCGAGCTGCATGTGCGCGGAACTACGCGGCTGGACGATAACGGCGGAGACCTTGTACTTGATTTTCGTCCGGCTAATAACGTCAACACATATATAAGATGGCGGGAGCCCATTGGGTTTGGCGTCCCCGTGGGCGTACTGGGTTTCGTGACTTCACTAAATCCAGATCTGGTATACCGTGGAGGAGCGAGTAGCATGACCGACGGAGTACAGGCCTTCAGGATTAAGCCCAACGGGAATTTTATCATGGGCGGCGCGGACACGAATTTTACTCCCTCCGAACGCTTTCATGTGGTAACCGGCATGGTTGTCGGCGCGATTGGCTCATCTGCGGTTTTATTTGTGTCCACCGGCTCCGGGTCGGTGGGTATAAGCACCGGGATACCGCAGGAAAGAATGCACGTGGCTTCCAGTTTCCTGGTGGGAGCCGACCGGATCTCGGCGGCGCTTTATGTAAGCACCCAGAGCAATTATACAGGCATAGGCACGGGTGCGCCGCAGGCAAAACTGGATGTGAACGGCCTGGCTGTGTTCAGGTCTTCCTTAACCGTAACCGGGACCGGCCTGACCGGCGCTCAGAGCGCCCTTGAAGTAATAGGCTCCACGCTGGTGGTCAGGAACGACGGTATGGTGGGGATAGGCGTGGCGGCCCCCTCGGAAAGGCTGCATGTGGCCGGCAAGGTCCAGGCTACAGGGTTTAAGGCCTCACGGGAAATCAAAAACATTGTTTGTAACGGCGCCGCTACCTGTACCGCCTCCTGCACCGCCGGAAAGGTTGTGCTGGGCGGCGGCTGCTCCTACGCGGTAGGCGTTGATTCCATGACCGCGACATATCCGGTAAACGATACGGACTGGAAATGTAATTATAGCGGAACTACCGGCAACATTACGGCCTACGCGATATGTTCAACGCTTGAGTAATTGTAGCTCAGCTCCCTCTGTGTCGCACGGGCGGCGGCG
>CAZYFL010000290.1:0-3343 GCA_964646805.1 uncultured Elusimicrobiaceae bacterium
ACTGTTATCGGACGACCGGATCGGGCGGGCGCTGGACCAGCTCTTTGACACGGACCGGGGCGCGCTGATGACCGAGACAGTCGTGCGGATGGGGCGGCGCTTCGGAGTTTGCTTTGACGAGCTGCACAACGACTCGACCACGATTTGTCTGACCGGCCAGTATCGTGACGCGCAGGGCCGCTCCATCCGCGGCCGGCGAGCTCCCTGGATCACATTCGGACTATCAAAGGACCACAGGCCAGATCTCAAACAAATGCTCTTTGTGTTGACGACGTCCGCGGACGGCGGGGTCCCCGTCCAGTTCCGGTGCGGGGACGGCAACGCCAGCGATGTGAGTACGCATATCGAGACCTGGGAGACCCTGCGAAAGGTCGCCGGGCGTACGGACTTTCTCTATGTGGCGGATTCCAAGCTCTGCACTACGGACAACATGGATTACATTGATGGCAAGAAGGGACGATTCGTCACCGTCTTGCCGCGCACCCGCACCGAGGACGCCTATTTCAGAAAATGGATTCAGACGCATGAACCTGACTGGGAACTGGTCTGGGACCGGCGCAATCCGCGCAGAAAACACGGCCCACATGATCGGTGGTGGGTGTTCCAGTATCCGCTCCCCTCGCGGGAGACTTGGCCGATCATCTGGGTCTACAGCTCGTTGCTGCGACTCAAGCAAGACAGGGCGCGCATGGAGCAGATGGCGGCAGCGATCGAGGCGTTCGAGGACCTTAAGAAGCGGTTGGCCAGCCCAAAGTCGCGCCTGCGCAAAGGCCCCAAAGTGGAGGGCTGCATCGCGGAGATATTCCGGCGCTTTGCGGTCAAGCGATACTTGAAGGTCCGCAAACACCGTCTGGAGGAGCACCGGTTCCGACAGGGCCGCCGGGGGCGCCCCGGGCCGCAGACCACCTATCACAGGATCACGCGCCGGCGGTGGGACATCGACTGGGAACTCGACCATGACGCCCTCGCCTACGACAGGAAGAGCGACGGAATGTATCCGCTTCTGACCAACGACAG
The DNA here is from genome assembly GCA_964646805.1 of uncultured Elusimicrobiaceae bacterium. GTDB lineage: Bacteria > Elusimicrobiota > Elusimicrobia > Elusimicrobiales > UBA9959 > UBA9959. Next base: position 1,018 of record CAZYFL010000290.1, read on the forward strand.
TAAACTCAAGCCGGCCCAGGTGCTCGAGGCCCATAAGGGCCAACCGACCATCGAAAAGCGGTTTCATCAGTGCAAGACGGTCCATAAGATCGCGCCGGTGCTGCTGCACAACGAGGGCCGCATTGAGGCGCTCTTCTTCCTCTATTTTCTGGCTTTGATGATTCAGGGGCTCATCGAGCGGGAACTGCGTGGGGCGATGAAGCGGGAAAAGATTCTGGAGCTGCCGCTCTATCCCGAGGAACGGATATGCAAGCGTCCCACGACCGAGCAGACTTTGCGATTATTTAGCCTGGCAGAGCGGAGCATTCTGCTGCGCCGAGGTCGGGTAGTGCAGACTTTCGAAATGGAAATGACAGGGCTACAGCGACAGGTGCTTCACCTGCTTGGGGTACCGCCTCGCCTCTACGCGTCAGGCAGGTGAGGGGCATGGAAATTCGTGGATATTGTCTTCGCGAAGTGCGGAATGGGGGACTAGAGGGCTTGTATTGATCATATAATCCAAGTGGGAATCTACTGGCCATTCCGAATTCCCCCGGCCCCGTTCCCCATTTACCCTCTATTATCACCTTGGGGACGTATTCCTCTATCGGCACATTGTCTGTGGTTACCGTTTCAGTGGATTCTTTTATTCCCGGCTTGTCCTTGTGGTTGCCGTCGTCGCCGCCGGGCAGTTGCGCCGTCTGTGGCCTGGTCATTAAGATGTGGAACCCCGCCAGGCCCCGGCCTATACCCGCCAGGATCCCGTCGGCGGAAACACTGCCGGCCAGTGCCAGGGAGTTTTCTATTTCGGTTATTGTCGCACCGGTGTTTACCGGATTAACTGCGGCCCCGCCTTTTATTTGTCCTGATTTCGCGCCCAGCCGTATTCTTGCGTCCTCGCCGGGTACTGCGGAAGATATGGCCCGGTAGATCGTTCCGCCCACGGCTTTATAAGCCCCCGCCCTGTCGCCGCGGTTGTATATGTTTTGCGCGTCAGCAAGGGTTGCCTTTTTTTCCGGTTTCATATTGCTTATACCGTTGCGGTATCCGGCTTTTCCAACGTCAACGGCATTTTCGGCTTTATCCGCCTGTTCAATGCCGGACAGTATTTCAGTTTCATATAATTTCGGTTCGTGGCATTCCGCCGGAAGGGCGGCAATGGCCGCTTCCACAAGCTCTTTGACCGTTTTAGACCAGGTTTTATTCTTGAGGTCGTACACCAGCCACTTATCCTCGATCTGCCGGATCGCCCCCATCTCACGCAACACCTCCGCGCATTTCTCGCGGGCGGGGTTCCTTTGCATCCCGGCGCTGGATATTATCACGTCGCTGTAATCGTGCCCGCAGATATTTTCATAGCGTTTATTGCCTTTAATATCGCTTTCCACGTACGCCTTCCAAAGATTCGACTGCGTATATGCCAGCATCCAGGCTTTCTCTTTTTTGGTGGCGCCATAGTCCACGGAATAACCGTTGCGCATGTATTCCTCGGTAAGCGCTTCGGCTGTATTCTGTCCGTAAAGGTCATACCAGTCCTTGGGCTTGCCTGCATACAACAATACGGGCAAAGCACTGTCGTCGTCGTTTTCGGGGAACATGGTCGCGGCGGTTTTCAGATAGCCTTTCCCGAACGCGATAACCGTCACGCGGGTTACGACGGGGTTTTTAAGCCGGCCCGCCTTTTCCCTGGTTTTGGCGCTGAAATGGAACTTGTCCAGCGTAAACCGGCCGTTATTATCCGTGAATCCCCTGGCATAGGCCGAAGGCTGGCCGCGTTGCTGCATGTCCCGGTCCATAGCGAAATATCTTTCTTCCGGGCTTTCAATAACTGGCTTTTTCAGCGCCTTGTCCGCGTCCTCAAGCCAGACCATGGCCAGCACGGCCGCGCCGGGCACAGGCTGCCCGGCCTGGTCTTCCCAGACCATCCCGGTTATTGTGGTTTCAGGCCCGCAGCCCTGCATGGCAAGGCCGAAGGCGGCAAAGATAAAGAAAATAAATATTTTGTTTTTCATAATTTCCTTCCTGGAGGCAGCACTGTGATGATTATTCCAAACGTCCCCGTAATAGTATAGCAGACAGGTTTCAGGAGTCAAGATTTAAATATAGAAATCTACATTATTACCTTATAATCCACCAGACAATAGGTCGTCGCCACCCCGGTTATATCGCCTGCGCTCGCCGTATCTTCGGCGGTAAAGTCCAGGTAGGTGTCCGTGGTTATCCACAGCTCGCCGTTCAAGATATTGTTGTCGCCTATCGTATCCAGTTGTGTCTGCGGGGCCGTGATATCGTCTATCGGGAGCATAACCGCGAACGGCGAGAGGCTGTTCACGGTGGCCCTGGCGGT
>CAZYFL010000291.1:0-3230 GCA_964646805.1 uncultured Elusimicrobiaceae bacterium
TATTCTGAATTCTGACTCCTGAATTCTGTCTACCTGAGTAGTTACGAGACTTCTCTATATATATGTGGAAAACAGTTAAGGCCGCGGCGCCGGTGTTGGAGGGGGATAAAACCCTCAAATTTCCGCACGCCATTTTGATAAGCGCGTCTGCGGGCTCCGGAAAAACTTACACGCTTACACTGCGCTATGTTCAGTTTCTCCTTTCGGAGAAAGTGCCGGATAACGACCTCTCCTCCATGCTGGCCGTCACCTTCACCAATAACGCCGCCAAGGAAATGAAGACCCGTGTACTGGGCTGGCTTAAAGAGCTGGCGCTGGATAAGAACTGTGAAAAAATGGACGAGACCCTTCAACTGGTCTCGCTTTCACGGGACGAGGCACATAAGCGCGCCCAGGATTCGGTTGAGCGCATAATAACCGGCTATTCGGATTTCCACATACAGACTATAGACAGCTTCCTGGCCAGGGTAATGAGCGCCTCGGTGGACGAATTGAAACTGCCGCTCAAGGCCAGGATCACTATGTCCTATGACGCGCTGATAGACCTGGCGCTTTATTCCATGTTCTCAAAAATAGGAAAAAAAGAGTTACCGGCGGAAGCCGTGGACAAGTTCCTGGCCGTGCTGCCTAGGACCGGCTCCTACCTGTGGAATCCGGTCCGGCGCGTGAAAGAAAATTTTAACGGCTTTCTCACGCAGGAAGGGAAAACAACCGGCTTAATAAAAACTTCAGCGGGGGATGATGAGGCCGTAGTTAAAACCAGATTCGACGAAACGCTTGAGTTCTGCGCCGGGCTTATAAAGCATTACAACCGGCCGGAGTTATTCAAGGGAAAAGCGCTGGCCGCGCTTGAGGCCGGAAATCTCATGGATTTCCTCGCGTCGTATAAATTTGATTACGGCATCTTCAACGGCGCTAAAAAGAAAGACCTCCCGGCCGGCTGGGAAAAAGACCTTGAGAATTCAAATAACCTGGTAATAGAGCTGACCGAACTGAATGCCGCGGCCTACTATCATCCTTATGTGGGAATTTATGAGCGGTTTAAGGATGAATTGGAACGGGTGAAGCGCGGCAAAACCGACGTCATACACATTAACGACATAGCCAGGAAACTTTCGGTCTATATTGACGGGAAGAACGTGCCGGAGATATACCTGAAGCTGGGCGAGCGCATTTCACATTTTCTTATAGATGAATTCCAGGACACCAACCGCCTGCAGTGGGACGTCCTCCGCCCGCTGGCGGAGGAGGCCATTTCAAAGACCGGTTCGCTGTTCGTGGTAGGGGACATAAAGCAGGCGATCTATATGTTCCGCAACGCCGACTACAGGATAATGCGCGACTTCCTGGACAAGGCCGAGGGGAAAAAGGACGAGGCCGCGTATATTTCACTGGATTCCCTGGCCGGGGAACTGAAATACGCGAGCCTCCCTGTCAATTATCGCTCCGACGGCGAGATTTTAAATTATGTCAACGCCCTTTTCAAAGAGAAACTAAAGAGCGTACCCGAGCTTATAGGCGAAGATCTGACCGGGCTTACCGCTTATTCCCAATCGGTTCAGGAGGCCCGGTTAAAGCGCGGCTATGTTAAAACCGACGTTTTGGAGTTGGAAGACCTGGCCGAACCGGACCAGCAGAAGGAATGGCTGCTGAAGGTCGTGCGCGGCGCGCGGGAGCGCTATCCCTTAAACGAGATAGCCATCCTGGTTCCCAGGAACAAGCGCATAGAGCCGGTGGTGGAATGGCTGACCGGGGCCGGCATCCCGGTGGCTTCGCTGAGTTCGCTGGATATACGCAAGCGCAAGGTGGTGGCGGAGCTTATAGCGTATCTTAAATTCCTGGAAACCCCTTCGGACGACCTCTCTTTCTCCGACTTGATTACCGGCGATATTTTCATGCGGTTGACCGGCCTTGAACGCGCGGAACTGATGGATTTTATCTTTAACGTCCGCGCAAAGACCCCTGGCTCCATACTTTATGCAGAATTCCGCAACCATCCCAAATATGGCGGTTACTGGGAGAAATATCTGGATGAAGTTTTCCGCAAGGTGGGCTACCTGCCGCTGTATGAACTGGTCTCGCGGATTTACGGCAATTTCGAGCTGTTTGAAAATTTCCCGGAGGAGGCCGCCTTCCTTGCCCGGTTCATGAACGCGGTCATGACGCTTGAGGCAGAGGGTATTACCAGCCCCCGCTCTTTCATAGAATACGCTTCCGGCGCGGACGAGGACAAGGCCGCGGTGTTCTCCATAACCCTGCCCGAATACATAGACGCGGTGCGCGTTATGACCTTCCATAAGTCCAAAGGCCTGGGTTTCTCTGTGGTGATAAACCTGATGTACGACGAGCGGGACCGCTCCGATCCCATGTATTTCAAGGAGAAGGACGGGGAAATCCACGTCTACCACATAACCAGGGCCGCAGCTGAACACTCGCTTAACCTCCGCCCGGTTTACGAAGGGCGCAAGACCGATTCCAACATACAGGACTTAAACCTCCTATATGTCATCTCCACCCGCGCCCGTCACGAACTTTATAACCTGGTGATTAAAAAGGTCCGCAAGACCGCCGCTAAAGAGCCAAAGCTGCTGGATCTGTTTGAGACTTTTGAGGCGGGCCGGCCGGAAATGCGCAAACCCGGACGCCGCCTGTCTGCCGGCAGCCGGGCAAGGCTTTCCTCAAAGCCGGTGCAGATAATTCAAGCCGGCGCGCGTTCGGAACAACGCTTTGCGGCGCCAAAACCGACGTATACCAGCTTCTTTGAAACCGCCGAAGGCGAACTGGTCCACGCTATGCTGGCGCGTATCGCGCCAGGTTACAAGTCACAAGTCACAGGTCACAAGCCGGAAATGGTAGATTTGGAGGCCAGGCTTTCGGCTTATTTTGACGAGCTGTGTCCCAAATATCCCTTCAAGTTCAACAAGGCCAGGGTTACAAAAAGCCTACTGGCTTTTCTGGAAAGCTGCGAAGCCGCGCCGCTATTTGCCGTCGCCCCATGCCGCCAGGTACTTATAGAAGCCGAATTTATAGACAAAACCGGCTCCCTGTTCCGCATGGACCGCGTTATAGTGGATAAGGACGCTGTAACAGTGGTGGATTTCAAAACCGGCGGGGAAAACGCCGAAAAATACTCCGCACAGATGAAAAACTATCTGGGCATCATCAGCGAGATCTACGGCAAACCGGCCAAAGGCGTCCTGGCTTATGTGGACTTGGGCAAAATAGTGGAA
>CAZYFL010000292.1:0-3205 GCA_964646805.1 uncultured Elusimicrobiaceae bacterium
GCATCTTCATTCTGACTCCTGAATTCTGAATTCTATCTACCTGAGTAGTTACAAATATAATAGAATATATTTGTGGCGGAGAATTCCCCAAATCTTAACATTTTTGAAGGCGCGCCGGCCTCGTTCCGCGACGCCCTGCCGCTTTTCTCCGGCGTAATCGGCGCGGCGCTGCCGGTGCAGCCGGAAACGGTCGGCTCGGCGCAGCTATATACTCTTTTCCCCGCTTTGGAGGGAGGGCAGCCCGCGCTGCCCGCTTTCACAAGCGAAGACCTGTTGAATCCGCCCCTTATCAGGAAAAGCGTGGCCGATACCGCTGCGCTTTTCTTCCACGCCCCCGGCCACGAAATCTTCATCTTCAACCCGCGCCACCCGCTGTCCCGCTTTAACACGGCTCCCCTTAAAGCCTCCCGCCGCGACATCTCCCTGCTTGCGGGGTTTATAAAGACGGCCGGGAAAAATTCACGGGAAGATCCTGCCCGTCTGGCCGCCGGGGAATTCGCGCTCGGGAACCTGCATGGGGCGCATTATCTCTACGCCATGGCAGCGGCGCGCAATCCGGCTTCCCGAGCGCGATTCCAATTGGGCGCCGTGCTTGTGGAACTGGGTCTCATGCAGGAAGCTTACGACTCGCTTAAAAACGATACCGACCCCGAAGCTCTGCTTTGCCTCGCGGTGATACACCGGAAGACCGGGAACACCGCCCTAGCGGGAAAAACCCTTTCCTCGTTGGGCCGGGGCACGCAGCTTGAAGAGCGCAGGGTGATAGAGACCGCCTGGCTGGACCTAGAGGAAGGAAAAGAGGCGGAAGCTGAAAAAACTTTCCAGCGCCTCTCTTCGTCGGCTTTTGATAAGGCTGAAGCGCTTTCAGGGCTTGGCGCGGCCGTGGCAAAAACGGCTTTCCGAACCAAAGACAGGGGCAGGCTTGCGGTCGCGGCCGCCGCGCTCAGGTCCGCGCTGTCCACCCCCTCGCCGGCTTTGGCGCGTATTTTTTCCCAGCTTGGGAACCTTTATTTCCTCTCCGGCGAAGCGGCTCAGGCCGAAGCCTGTTACAGGCGCTCCGCGGCCCTGGCCCCGGCGGTGCAGACTCTGGCCAACCTGGCGCTGACGCTTATAAAAACCGGCAAACAAGCTGAGGCTGCCGCAGTCGCCGCAGAGGTGGCCCTTACCGACATAGCCTCGGCCAGACGCCTCGCGGCCGAGTTCCCGAAAGACAGCCTGGCCGGGTTGTTCCGGACGGTTGCGCGGGAACCTCTCAGCGCACCGCAACCCGCGCCGGAAGTTCCGCAACCGGCTGCGCAAAACGTTTCAGGGTTGGAAACCGCGGCCGGGAACTTTCAGTTTATAAACCCTCCCGTGAAACCGCAACCCGCTCCTTCATCCGAAGCAAACCCGCTTTCCCCGGCGCAGCCGCAGGCTCCCTATATTTCCGACAGACACTCCGGGGCCGCCGGCCCCGCGCCGGCGCTCCGGATTCAGATAGAAACGGTGCGCGACACTATGTCTTCAGCCCTGCAGCCCACCGAGGAGGAAAACCGGAAGGACGATTTCATCTCGCGCGCTTTCCGGCTGGCTTCCGACCTTGAAGACGAGTTCGGGCACAAAATCTACTTCAATCTGAACGGACTGAGCGAGGTTGAGCGGAGGCTTCGGCTTAAATTCATAAAAGCCGGGGCCAATCCGCAAGACAACCTGGAGACGGTCAGGGACTGCTCAGCCTTCCTGTGCTATTTTCTGCAGGAGAGGCACAAAGGCCGCCTGATTAAAATGGCGGATTTCGATCCCTGGGGCTGGCCTATGATTTTTGAGCAGCCAGGGCTCAGGGTGATCACCTACCCGGTGCAGCGCGCCTGGCGGCTGCTCTGGGAAGAGACCGTGCCGGAGCCGGGCTGGCTGACAAAATATTCCCACTGGATTGCGGACAGGTTTAAGGAAACCAGCCAGCCTGTCTGCGGGGCGGCCGCAGCGCGCTCAAAGGTAATGAGCCACCCGGAAAGGCTTATTGACGCGCAGACCGAACACAAGCGCATGCTGGTACTGATCTCCTCGCTGAACGAGACCTCCGGCATCGAGCCGGGCCGCGCGGGACTGCTAAAGCTGCAAACCGCGATAAAGAACAATTTCAGACCCGACATTCCCCCCACCGCGGATGGCTGGAAACTGCTGCGCTGCTACGGCCACCTGCTGGCGGCAATCCTGGCCAGGGATTTCAAGGCGGCCTGGTACAATGTTGACGGAGATGACGGCGGCTGGTCCATGCAGCTGCCCTGGAAAACCATCGTCTTCCCCCTCGGCAAGATTTATAAAACGGCCTCGCTCCGCGACGACCTGGATGCCTACTACGAAACCCTCCTCCGGGAAAAACTCAGGTACCAGGCCGAGCCCACGACATAATAGGATGGTTAGGGTTTTTTTGAAGATAAGTAACTACTCAGGTAGACAGAATTCAGAATTCAGGAGTCAGAATGAAGATGTTGGAGGCTTATTTGCAGGCTATTCTGAATTCTGAATTCTGACTCCTGAACTCTGTCTACCTGAGTAGTTAACGAAAATAATGCGACTGCGCTTTTAAGGATCTGGAGAGATTATGTTAAAATCCGACGCCTGGATACGGGAAATGTGCCGCAGGAGGAAGATGATTTTCCCCTTCGTGGAGGGGCTTGTGGCGAAGGGAAAAATTTCCTACGGCCTCTCCTCCTACGGCTACGACATAAGGGTCTCGGATGAATACAAGGTTTTCACCGACGTGCACAACTGCGTGGTGGACCCCAAGGCTTTCAACGACAAATCTTTCGTGGACATAAAGGCCCCGCACTGCATAGTGCCGGCGCATTCTTTCGCGCTGGCCCGCTCGGTGGAATACTTCAAAATACCGCGCAGCGTCATCGGCCTCTGCATCGGAAAGAGCACCTACGCCCGATGCGGAATAGTGGTGAACATCACTCCGCTGGAACCGGAGTGGGAAGGCCAGCTGACCCTTGAAATTTCCAACACTACGCCGCTGCCGGCCAGGATTTACTCCAACGAGGGCATAGCCCAGCTTATCTTCCTGGAATCCGACCGGGAGTGCGAAACCTCTTACAAGGACAGAAAGGGCAAATACCAGGCTCAGCGCGGCGTAACCCTGCCGCGCATACTGGACCCCGGGGGAAAGGTAACTACTCAGGTAGCCAGAAGTCAGAATTCAGGAGTCAGAATGAGGATGTCG
>CAZYFL010000293.1:0-3192 GCA_964646805.1 uncultured Elusimicrobiaceae bacterium
GCCCGGTGTAGATAAGTTATAAAAGCGCCCATAAGGCGTGTTTTGCCAACACCGGTGGCAAGCGCAAAGCACATAGACGGAAAACCACGCTCAAAGTCTTCTACTGTGGGGAAATCCGCCCGGAGGGCGGCCAATGCCTTGGCGGTGTCGGTCTCTTTTTCAAGCGGCAGCAGTTCGCACAAGCGGGCGAGTATTTCAAGGGATTCCCGCTGAGGAGCGCGCAGGCTGAGGCGGCTGGCTATCGGATTTATATGCTGGTTCATTTTGCGCCTTCCTTGCGCGGCCCGCCCAGTTCCCTTGCTTCGCGGCGCAGTTCCGCCCGCAGTTCGGCCTCGCTCGGGAGATGGAGTTTGTAGCGGCTGGCGAATATGCTTTTATTCTTTTTATCCAGCACATATTTAACTACAGCGTCGTTTTTATCAGCACAGAGTATCAACCCTATCGTCGGGCCATCCTTGGGGCAGGTTATTTCACGGTCGTAGTAATTAACATACATTTGCATCTGTCCAAGGTCACCATGAGTCAATTTCTTCACTTTGAGGTCAATAATTACATAGCACTTCAGCATGATATGGTAAAAAACCAGATCCGGATAAAAATGGTCGCCGTCCAGCGTCAGCCGTTTCTGCCGCCCTACGAAGGCAAAGCCCTTGCCCATCTCCAGAAGGAAAGCTTGCAGGTTATTAATCATCGCCTGCTCCATTTCCGTTTCCACCAGCTTTGGCGATTCCGGCAGGCCCAAAAACTCCATAACCACAGGGTCCTTAAAAACATCAGCGGGTGCATGTACCGTCTGACCCTTAGTTGCGAGCTGCATCACGCCTTTCTTGTCCCTACTGAGCGCCAGCCGCTCATAGAGCAGGCTGTTAATCTGGCGCTCCAACTCGCGCGCCGCCCAGTTGTTTTTTACAGCTTCAATCTCATAAAAGGCCCGGATATCCACCTTGTCCACGCGCAACAGCGTACGATAATGCGTCCAGGAAAGATTGGGATGTAATCGTCCCGGTCGCCAGGATTCTCCACGCGCCGCGTGGAGAATCCTGGAAACATCCGTTGCCGCTGCGCCGGATGATTCGCTACGCAGTGCGTAGCCTTTCTTAAAACTGCCTGCCTGCGGTTTGCAACCAGCATCCACAATCGGCAATTCTCCACGCGCCGCGTGGAGAATTGCTCCCGTCGGGGTCAATTCGGGATATGTCCGATAAAACTGGACCATGTAGAACAGGTTCTGCGCCGAATAGCCTGACCCATAATCCCTGGTCATTTTCCGGGAGAGTCCCTCGATTAATCTCTTGCCATAATCAGCCCTCGCCTGACCCTTTTTCTCCTCTTCCACTATCTCCAGCCCAATGCGCCAGTTTGCCACAACCTGGACAGTGTTAACAGAACGGGCAGCGCCGACGCGGGCAGACTCAAGAATCCCGCGAACACGTTCGTAAAGCGACAATAATTTATGTTGTTTCATAACGTTCCTCCTTCGGTGCCGGGGACTTCAAAGAGTGTTGCCTGATCGCGGCGCTCGGCTTTGGAGCGGGGTTTTGGTTTGGGTTGGACTGCGGGCTCTTCTTCCGGCTTTTGGGGCAAATCTTTTATTTCAAGGCTGTAGTCGTCACGGCCCCATTCGCATTTGCGTAGCACGGCGTTGGGGATTTTCTTAAGTGTCAGGTTCTGGAACTCGGCAGGATTTTTAATGCGGAACGCGCCGCACATAACAAGCAAAGTGCGGCTTTCCCCCACCTCATCGCTAAGGCGCTGCAGCTGGTCCCGCGTAAGGGTTTGGGTGGTGACGTAAATGAAGTCGTTTTCAGTGGAGCGGCCATGCTGCCAATATGCGGTTTCGCTTGGCGCGTAGGTAAACCCCTCAAGTTTGCAGATGGCCTCAGTAAGCATGCTAGGGTTGTATTTTTTATTTATCACCCATTGATCAAATGCGTCTCTCTCTAAAAGGGAAGGTGCCAGCCGATAATAGCGGAAACCGCCCCCTCCCTTCCACTCAACGGCCTCGGTAACGCCGCCGGGGTCTTTGCCGTCTATTACTTTCTGCATTCGCGGAATAATATGGGTGTGGCAATGCTCCCCCAGTTCGCACATTATCCATTTGCGCCCCATCTTATGCGCCACAGCGCCGGTGGTGCCAGAGCCGGCAAAAGAATCAAGAACCCAGTCACCTGGGCTAGAAAAATGTTTTAAGATTGTTTCCAGTAATTTTTCAGGTTTTTTGCCCCCTCTAAAATCAACATCCCCTTCGTTGCGGCAATTTCCAAACTGTCCAGCAAAATCATAAAAATTTTCAATTGGTAAGTATTTTACTTCATTAGGGTTTTCCAATTGAGAATTGGGAACGCCTTGATAGTATTTGCCCTTGGTTGCCCCTTCTCTTTTAGGACCTGAAAAATATCTGTAATTAAATTTATCATCACCAATCCCATACACCTTATACAATGCGCCCAATCCATCTTTTTTTACACGGTCAGACAAAAAATCACGAAAAAATCGCCCCGAAGAATTACCGTCTAAAATAGTCCCTGAAGCCCAGATCTCCTTTAAACCATCTTCAGTGCCCTCACCTTCAAAAACTTCAAATGCCCCTGGTTTAAAAATCAAAACTTTTTTCCCACCGAGAGAGGTCTCTTCTCCTTTTCCTGTTTCCTTAATATAATGCCGAAACTTTTCACATGATGAGGTCATGGAATTTAAGTTGGGGATGGCACCATATTCTTTCCTGTAAACATGGATTTGTTCTATTTCTTTATGGAACGCCATGTCTTGCTTTAACGTCTTTTCTGGATATCTAACTTGAATATATATCGTGGCAAGATAATTGTTCCGACCGAAAATCTCATCCATTAGAACTTTTAAATAGTGCCCCTCAGAATCGTCTATATGACAACAGATAAAACCGGTAGGGCATAGAAGCGTTCTAAGGACACGTAACCGCTCCCTTAGTAGTGATAGCCAAAGAGAATGTTCTATCCCATCATCATAATGTTCAAAGGCGTTTCCTGTATTGTATGGCGGGTCTATATAAACACACTTTATCTTTCCCAAGAATTCTTGTTCTATTGCTTTAAGTGCCAGTAAATTGTCTCCAAAAATAAGTCTATTATCGAAGATATCCTTGCCGCTAAGACGGTGAGAAGCGTGATATGATTCTTCTGGTTCTTCGATAAGAATTCTTGGCTCCAGTTTGGG
>CAZYFL010000294.1:0-3186 GCA_964646805.1 uncultured Elusimicrobiaceae bacterium
AAGCGGGGCCCCCCATCCGCAAGGGTGCGCAGGGCAAGCCCGCCGCCGCTCGCAACGATCAGTAGTTACCTTTTAATAAGATTTGGACATCAAGACTCTATGTTTTGAGGGTTTGCCGGTGAGTATGCAAACTCCCTCGCCACGGGCTTCGGGCGGGATCTGATCTTCAAACGGAATGCAACGGATACCGGTTTCAAAGCGTTTAGCCATTTCTTCTTCCTGCCCGGAATTTCCAGCCCAATGCACCCAGGCAAAACCTCCGCCTTCTTCTTTAAAAAACTTTTCAAAGGCTTCTATCTTATCCAGTACGCGGGTACGGGCGGCCCTGAAGGCCACAGCCCGTTCAAGCAGTTCTTTCTGCATGGCTTCAAGCGTGGGCGCTATAGAGGCCATCGCCTCCGCTCTTGGCAGGAAGCGTTTGCGGCGCCGCCTCTGATCGTCGGCGCTTTCTCCCTGGATCTCCGCGACGAACCTCCGCGCCACGCAGAGCGAACCCTTTTCCAGATCCTTCGGTCCCACTTCAATTCTCAAAGGAACGCCTTTGCCTTCCCATTCATAATACTTTGCGCCCGGCATGATGCCGTCCCTATCGTCAACGCGGACGGCAACTCCATGTCCTTTAAGTTCTGCGGCGATTTTTTTCGCCTCTTCCACGGTTTTAATGCGTTCGTCCTCATTCTTGAAAATCGGCACCACTATAACCTGCACCGGAGCGAGTTTCGGAGGAAGCACAAGCCCGGCGTCATCAGAATGAGTCATGATAAGAGCGCCTATAAGCCTGGTACTGACGCCCCAGCTTGTCGCATAAACAAACTCAAGCTGACCGTCTTTATTCTGGAATTTAACATCAGCGCCTTTGGAAAAGTTCTGCCCCAGATAATGACTGGTCCCCAGTTGCAGGGCCTTGCCATCCTGCATCATGCCTTCTATGGAAAGCGTTTCCAGCGCCCCGGCGAAGCGTTCTCCCTCGGTTTTGCGGCCTTTTATGACCGGCACAGCCATTACATTCTCGGCGAAATCGGCGTAAACGTCGAGCATGCGCCAGGTTTCCTCCATGGCTTCTTTCCCTGTGGCGTGCGCGGTATGCCCTTCCTGCCAGAGAAATTCAGCCGTGCGCAAGAACAGCCTTGTGCGCATTTCCCAGCGCACCACATTAGCCCATTGGTTTATCAGGAGCGGCAAATCGCGGTAACTTTGTATCCAGTTCTTATACTGCGCCCATATAATCGTTTCGCTGGTGGGACGCACGACCAGGGGCTCCTCAAGTTCGGATTCGGGGTCCGGGATTATCTTCCCGTCTACGGATTTAAGCCGGTGATGCGTGACTACGGCGCATTCCTTCGCGAAACCGGAGGCGTGCTTCTCTTCGCGCGAAAAGAACGATAACGGAATAAAAAGCGGAAAATAGGCGTTTTCATGCCCGGTAGCCTTAAACCGGTCGTCAAGCTCGCGCTGCATTTTTTCCCAAATGGCGTAGCCATGCGGCCTTATGACCATGCAACCGCGCACCGCGGAATGCTCGGCAAGACAGGCCTTTTTAATTACGTCCAGATACCACTGCGAGTAATCCTGCGCGCGGGGAATAACTGCGTTGTATCCTGTTTTTGGCTGATTATCGGGCTTATTCATAATATTAATCCTAGAACGTTCTCTGCGCTATCCGGTATCCGCTATTGAGCCACGTGTAAATAATCGTAACTACTGGTTACAGATAACCGCTGTTATTTCAAACTGCGTATCTTTCTGATCACTTCATTCACCCATTCGGATTCTTTTATAACCTTAATCTGCCTGCCTTTTTCTATCCAGACGCCGCGGCCTTTGCCGCCGGCCACTCCGAAGTCGGCCGAGCGCGCCTCGCCGGGGCCGTTTACAACGCAACCCATCACGGCTATCTTCAGCCCCTCGGCTTTCTGCAGGAGATTGCGATCGGAATAGATCTTGTCTTCCAATTCGTGTATGACTTTGTTCACGTTCACCTGGCAACGCCCGCAGGTGGGGCACGAAATCAGTTCCGGGCCGTGACGACGCAGACCCAGGCTCTTAAGTATCTCATAGGCGGCGCGCACCTGCATGGCCGGATCTTCGGTCAGCGATACCCTGACGGTGTCGCCTATGCCCTGCGCGAGCAGCAACCCTATGCCCAGCGAAGATTTTACCGTGCCCGCCAGGAAGCTGCCGGCTTCCGTAACGCCGAGGTGCAACGGAATGTCGGACGCGGAGGCGAACAGCGTATTGGCAATCACGGTGCGCTCTATATCGTCGGCTTTAAGCGAGACCACTATATCGTAGAAATTAAGCCGTTCAAGCGTCCGGACCTCATCCAGGGCCTCCTTTACCATCTGCTTCGCCCAATCGCGAGGTTTCCAAGCGGGGCGGGGCTTGTCTTTCAGCGCTTTAAGCGAGCCCGCATTAACACCGATCCTTATCGGTATCCCGCCGGCTTTGCAGGCTTTTACAACTTCCTTAATCTTGTCTCTTTCTCCGATATTCCCGGGGTTTATCCGCACCTTATCCACGCCCTGGCGCACGGCCTCCACGGCCAGCCGCCAGTCAAAATGTATATCCGCCGCCAGCGGTATGGAGATGGCGCGCTTTATGCGGCCCAGGTTGGAGGCGGCCTCCATATCGGGCACGGCCACGCGTATAATTTCGCAGCCGGCCTCTTCAAGGCGGCGTATCTGATCCACGGTGGCTTTCAGATCGCGGGTGTCGGTGTTGCACATGGACTGCACCGACACGGGGCTTGAACCGCCTATGGCAAAGCGGCCCACTTGCACTTTGCGGGTTTTGCGAAGCTTCCCGTAGCAGGAGCAACCCATCTATTTATCACGGGACTGCCCGGCGGCCGCTTTTTTAGTGACGCGCGAAGACACTATGCGCATGATGTCGCCGTAGGTGGTAAAGAGGATCATGGTTATAAGGAACGCGATGCCGGCCCCGTTAACATATTTCATAATTCCGCCCGTAATCTTGCGCCGCGAAATCCCCTCATAAAGGAAGAGCACGGCCCAGCCGCCGTCCAGGAGCGGGATGGGCAGCAGGTTGAAGAAGCCCACCGCCACGGAAATAAGCGCTATCAGGAAAACCAGATCGGGAAGGCCGGCATGCGCGGCTTTGCTGACGATATTCACTATGCCTATAGGTCCGACCAGATCCGGTTTCTCGCGCTTGCAGGCGCGCAAC
>CAZYFL010000295.1:0-3184 GCA_964646805.1 uncultured Elusimicrobiaceae bacterium
AGACCTGATTTGGCCGAACAATTTTGACGTCTTTCAGGATATATGGAAATATCTTTGTAATCCGCAGTTTGAAAGGGAGCAGAATACCGCAGTGATAACTTCCCCAGGTAACATTAACCAGTAGATTCCCAACCGCCCCCTCGGTTCTTTCGATATACCTTTCGGAGGTGATTCCGATGAAGGTATCCAAGCGGCGCTGTCATTTCTGCAAACGCTGGTTCCAGCCCAACCCGCGAAACCCAAATCGCCAACAGGCCTGTTCAAGTGCCGCCTGCCAGCAAAAGCGGAGAGCGGATAACAATCGCCGGTGGCGGCAGAAGAATCCAGGCTATGGCCAAAGCCGGCAGCCAAAAATACGGGCCTGGGCCAAGGAGTATCCGGATTACTGGCACAGGTATCGCAGGCAACATCCCGATTATGTCGGGAAAGAACGTTGCCGAAGGCGGTCTGCCCACAAAAGGGCCAAAAACGCCGCAAAACAAGACTCAGATCGTAAAATATCCGTCGAGAAACTTGAGAGTATCCGGGATTTGGCGCCCATTTCCGCCGCAAAACAAGACTCAGTTCACCGTCGGATAAATGGCATACTGGACTACCTTTTCTGGAAGGAAAACGCCGCAAAACAAGACGCGATAGCCAATCAGGCCGCCGGTGAGCGACAATATGAGTATGCAAGCGGAAATTTGGGCGGAGATAAGGCGGTTGAGTCTGGTTGAAAAGGTATCAATCAGCGAAATTGCCCGTCGGTTAAGGGTCAGCCGCAAGACTGCGCGCAAAGCGCTGGCCTCTGAAGTCTGCCCCCAGCGGATTAAAGCGATCGCTGACCGGCCATCTAAACTGGATACTTTCAGGGATTACATAAACGAGCGGCTTGAAAAATATCCGCAGCTGCCGGCCAGCGTCGTTTATGAAGAAATCAAAGGCCGGGGCTACGGCGGGAAGCTGCGAATATTGGAAGAATATTTACAGGGCCTCAAGAAAAAGACAAAGGAATCGTTCCTGCGGATTGAAACCTTGCCTGGCGAATACGCCCAGGTTGACTGGGCTAACTGCGGCACAGTCCAGATTGGCAAGGCCATCAGAAAATTATCCTGCTTTGTCATGGTGCTTTCCTTTTCCCGGCTGATGTATCTGGAATTCACTTTGTCGCAGTGTTTGGAAGATTTCATCGCTTGCCATATTAATGCCTTCAAATTCTTCGGTGGGGTAACGAAAAAGGTGCTTTACGACAATTTAAAGACGGTCGTCCTTTCCCGTTTGGGCAACAACATCCAGTTCAACCCGAAGTTCATGGAGTTCGCGGGAATCTATCTGTTTGAGCCAAGACTCTGCAACCCAAGACGCGGTAATGAGAAAGGGAAGGTTGAATCGGGCGTCAAATATATCCGCTCCAGTTTCCTGTCAGGCCGAGAGACAAAATCCGCCTGGCCGGCCATCAAAGGAGACGCGATCGGCTGGCTTAAGGCAACTGCCAACGTCAGAATGCATCGGACAACACGGGAGCGGCCCCTTGATCGCTTTGAAAAAGAACAATCGTTCCTGGCCGCCTTACCTCTGGTTGATTACGACGCCTCGATCATTCGAACGGTAAAAGCGACCAGCCAGGCCTTGCTCCATTTTGACGGCAACGCTTACTCAGTGCCATATAGCCTGGCCTACAAACCGCTGACCTTAAAAGCCCTCCCGGATACAATCCGCATCTTTGACGGGACTAAAGAGGTCGCGGAGCATAAACGAAGTTATGAGCGCGGCCTGGCAATTGAAGACCCCAAACATTACGAAGGGCTGCTGGCCATTAAAAGAAAAGCGCATGCTTCGAAGATCAAAGACAGCTTCCTTACCCTGGGTGATTTGGCCAAAGCCTATCTGGAGGGCTTGATCAAGGCCGATCTGAATCTGCCGCATCATCTCGCCCAGATCATGGACTGGGTGCGGCTGTACGGCAAAACCGAAGTGTTGCAGGCCATCGACCACGCCTTAAGCTTCAAAGCTTTCGGCTCCGCCTATTTGCAAAATATTATCCTGCAGCAGCGGGCCGCCCGCGGCCTGAAAGAAACATCGCCCATCATCATTCCAGCCAAGCCCGCCTGGACGCAGCTGAGCGTGGAAGAGCAGGATTTGTCCTTATACGACGAAATGTTCGAAGAACAGCCAACAATTAATGATGAGCGGAGCCGAACCATTGTTGAGGAGAAAAACCATGACCAGAAAACGACCGCCTGAACCATCTTCCGGCCTCTTGTCCTGTCCGGCCACTCTGGTTGGCATGCTGGAATATCTGAACCTAACGCACAGCCTGAAGAATTATCAGGCAACGCTAGAATCAGCCGCCAAAGAAAATCTCTCGCATCAGGACTTCCTCTGCCGGCTATTGTCCGATGAATCAAGCGCCAAGTTCGCCCGCCAAACCCAAAACCGCATCGCCCAGGCCAGATTCCCAGCCCTCAAGACCATCGATAACTTTGACTTTAACCACCCGATCAGCATTCCAAAACAAAAGCTCCTGCACGCGCTGGATCTTTCTTTCCTGGAGCAGGCGGGCGGGCTGGTTCTCATCGGTCCGACCGGCGTGGGTAAGACCCACCTGGCCATTGCCCTCGGCTACAAAGCCGCCGGCGCCGGCGTCAGAACCCTCTACACCCGGGCGGTTGACATGATCAACCACTTAATCGCGTCTCAAGCGGATCATAGCCTTCATAAAGCCATGAGGATCTATAGCAGCCCGGCGCTGCTGGTCATTGATGAAGTTGGCTACTTGCCGTTTGATAAGCAGGGCAGCGACCATTTCTTTAATGTCATTTCCAGTCGCTATGAAAAAGGCTCGGTAATCTTAACGACTAACCGGCCATTCAAAGACTGGGGGAAAATATTCCATGACAATACGGTCGCTGCCGCTATCATCGACAGACTGGCCCACCATTCAGAAGTGATTAAGATCGAAGGGGGCAGTTATCGAATCAAAGACAGAAAACTAAAAGATTCCGTCCCCACAACTGAATAACCTGTTTGCCATTCCCCGCTTTATTTTTTTGCTTTTTTATACGGGGCAAGGGGATGGTGTATTAAATCGCCGGAAACTGGAACCATCAAACTGCGGCAAACTGGAACCTTTCTGACTGCGGCCTACAATGTAAGCGAGAATGAAATCAAAGCATTGCTCAATACAGCGCACGATACTCGCGAC
>CAZYFL010000296.1:0-3174 GCA_964646805.1 uncultured Elusimicrobiaceae bacterium
CCTGCCGACAGTTTCGGCCGCCGCTTCAGCCGAAGAGGATTTTAAGCGTCGCGATATCTCCTGCAACGCCATGGCCGTACGGCTGGACGGCCCTGAGGCCTTCCGCCTGATAGATCCTTACAAAGGGCTTGAGGATATAAAGTCCGGGTGGGTACGCGTACTCCATGAAAAAAGTTTTGAGGACGACCCCACCCGTATTTTCAGGGCGGCGCGCTTCTGCGGCCGCTTTAGCTGGCGGCTGGAAGCCGGCACACTTAAACTGGCGTTGGCCGCGGTCAGGGCCGGATTCCCCGGCTTGCTTTCGCGCGAAAGGCTGCGTAACGAGCTTGTGAAAATACTGGGTGAGACGGACCCGCTGCCGGCACTGGAAATTCTCCGGGAGCTGGGCGCTCTCGGGTTTATCCATCCTTCTTTTGTTTTTGATCAGTCCGTGGCGCGGCGGGGAGGAGCGCGGGAGCGCATTGCGGCCCTGGCTGTCCTGATGGGGCCGGCCGCCGGGGAATTCCTGGCCGGGCTGAGATTCTCAAAAAAAGAAACCATGGAAATCTTAAGGCTTTCTATGGGGTTGCGGCGCGGCTAAGGCTTCCTCCGCCGTCCTTTTTCCGGGGTTTTCTATTTTAGGGTTGCGGGCGAAGTCCTGTAATCTGGAGGTGAGCGCCGCCGCGCGTTTGACAGCCTCGATTATTCGTGAAATTTCCGTTTTTATCGGGCTTGAGGCCGGCAGGTCGTCGTCTATCAGGGTGGCGTAGCCGTTTATTGCGGCCAGCGCATTATTGAAGTCGTGCGCTATGGGTCTGGCCACTTTGCTTAAAGCGTCGGCTGCCCTGGCAATGGCGAGTTCTGTTTCCAGTTTTTTGCTTTCGGTGGTGTCCTGGAAATGCCACGTCCGGCCGTAATATTCGCCGCCGGATCCCAGTACCGCGGTGGAGTAACGCTCAAGGACGCGGCCATCCTTCAGGAATATTGTGTCCCGGCTTTCTTCATTCGGGTGCCGATAAAGATATTTCACCCGTTTAAGAAAGGCCTGCGGGTCGGTGAGTTTGTTCCGGACCGCCCGCAGCGCCGCTTTATCGGACCCGGCGGCCATTATTTTGGGGGGGAGGCCCCACATTTTCGTAAAATGCCGGTTAAAAGAGCGTATACGGCCATCTTTGCCCACTACCAGTATAGCGTCAGGGGAGGCCTCCTGCTGGGCTTTGAGCAGCGCCGCAATTTTTCTGTATTTCAACTCGCTTTCCGCGAGCCGGCCGGCGGCACGGTTGTAAATCATGTCGCTTGAGGAGTCCAGTATGGACTTGTGTTTCAGACGCTCGGCCTGTTGCTGCTGCTCCGCCAGCTTATGGCGCAGCATCAGGGCATAGACCCGCGCCAGCTTTGTTACCGCGTCCAGGGCGGCCGGAGGGTAGTCCCCGGGCGGGTTAGCCAGGGCAAGTATGCCTATAAGTTTTTTGCCTGAAACGGCGGGGGCCGCAGCGAACTTTTCAATTTTTATGTGGCCGCGCGGGACGCCTTTCGCCCGCGGGTCCGAATCGGCTGAGTTGGTAAGCATGGATTTCTTGTTTTTCAGCACCCAGCCCCAAAGCCCGGTAAACTCCTTAAAAACAGCATCGCGTTTTTTCACCCGGCAGTTTTTCCAGATCTCGTCCGTAAGCGTGGGCACCTGCAGCCAGCCGGTGGCAGGGTTTATGTAGCCGGCGAAACCGAAACGACTGCCCGTAAGGCGCCGCGCTTCGTCAAGGACGGTTCGTGAGATTTCCTCAAGCGAGATTGCAGGGAAGGCCAGATAAAGCTCTTCAAGGTGGGTAATCGCGTCCGCGACATCGCGTTCCCGGGTAAGCTGCCCTTCCCTGCTTTCCTGGGTCAGGCGTCCGTTTATTGTCTTAGCCGCTATTTCAAGCAGCCGCCCGGCGCAGGCGCGGGAGGCCGGAGCGGCAAGCCGCGCCAGCAGAAAGCCTTTCGCCGCGCCGCCGTGTATGACGGTACTTAAAATATCTTTTGGCCATTTTGAGCCGGAACGGCGTATCTCTGACAAGCGCCGCTGTTCTTCTTTTGTGAAATTTATGGCAACCGCGAAAGGAATGGTGTTTTTGTCAGGGCGCAGCGTTACGGCCAGCCCGGTGCGGGGGCCTAGGGCGTCCTGCCGGCTGAGCGCCGCGATTATCCTGCGCAGGAAGGCGTCAAGGTTATCAGGGGAGGCCGCGGCAAGCAGGAGGTCCCGCAGGGTTTTTTCGCAAGAACCCGCTTTGTCCGTTTGATGAGCGCCTGCCTGCCGACAGGCAGGCAACCCCGGCGTTAGCGCAGCTTCGTGGTTTCCGGCGGCTGGTTTTCGCATTATTCAAACTTGTAGCCGTGTCCTGGGACGGCGAGGATTCGCTTTGAGAAATTCCCCGTTTTTTTGCGGAGATTGGAGATATGCACTTCAACGGTGTGCGGGTTGTTGTAGTCGGCGGTGTTATATCCCCACACGGATTCTAGCAGGCCGGTTAAGCTGAGCACGCGCCCGGGATTGGAGACGAGAGCGGTAAGCAGGTCAAATTCCCTGGAGGTAAGCTTCAGGAATTTCCCGTTAAGCTTTGCCGTCCGCCCCCCCGGGTTTATTTCCAGTCCGCCCTTCTTCAGGAGGGGGACCTTTTTCGCGCGCCTCTCCGTCCGGAGTATGACCGCTTTTATCTTTGCCAGCAACAGGGGGTAGGAAAAAGGCTTTATAACGTAATCGTCGGCGCCGAAGGTATAGCCGGAAACCATGTCCGCCTCGGAAATTTTCTTGCCGGACATTATTATGAGCGGCGTTTGCCTGAGGGATTTGGATTCTTTTATCCTGCGGCAAAGAGTGAATCCGTCCACATGCGGCATATCTACGTCGGTAATAATTATGTCGGGTTTGGAGGAGGCGGCCGCGGCCAGCGCCTTCACGCCGTCGGCGGCTGGAATGACTTCAAGCCCCTGGTTCTCCAGGTACCGTTTAAGAATGGCCAGCAGTCCGGCGTCATCGTCCGCTATAAGGGCGCGCCCTTTCATAAGGGTGATTATATAATACTTTCTCCGTAACTACTCAGGTAGCCAGAAGTCAGAATTCAGGAGCCAGAATGAGACCGCCGGCAACGAGAAAGTTTCCGCCATTCTGAATTCTGACTACCTGAGCAGTTACCTTTCCCCGTAAAAAAAGCCAGCGCT
>CAZYFL010000297.1:0-3173 GCA_964646805.1 uncultured Elusimicrobiaceae bacterium
GTTGGAGGCTTATTGGCAGGCTATTCTGAATTCTGACTCCTGAATTCTGTCTACTTGAGTAGTTAGATCATATTAACGACAGGGTGCCGCCCTGCCCGCGCGGGTCTGTTTGGAGGAAACATGAAACTTGAAGTGCGCAATATCAGTGTCGGTTCGCTGGTGACCTCTTCCGTGCCATTGGTGGTTTTCTGTCTGGCGCTTCTCGGGGGCGTGGTGACTTTCATGCTGGTTCCCAACATACAGCTGGCCTCCATGAGTTTCTTACAGAAAATACTCAGCGTGGGCCTTTACGCCCTGCTTTACGTGGTGATAAGCACGGCGGTGCTGGTATTTGCCGCCTTTGTATACAACATCCTCACCGGTGTGCTGGGGTTGCGCGGCATCACTTTTGACGTAGAAGAAATACACCACGATTAAAATGAAAATAAACATCATTTTTGCCTCAAAGGATCTGTCCCGGGCTTCCCTGATCCTGGAGATGCTTGCGCGGCAGGGCTATGCCGTGGCGACGGCCCACCGTGCGCGCGAGGTAATGGGGATGCTGGCGGAGAAATCCTTTGACATGGTAATGATAGGCCAGAATCTGGCCGACGAGGAAGGCCTGACTTTTCTGCGCAATCTCAGGGCCAGGAACAAAAATATTCCGGTCATAGCCATGCTGGAATCGCCGGATGCCTGCCTGGACCACATGCCGTCCGGTCTCAACATGGAGACGCTGTTGCCGCACGGGCCTTCCGGGCGGGAGACTTCCAGGATTTCCTATAAACTGGCTTTCTTCCAGCTGGGCGCGGACGAGTGCCTGGCCTACAGCCAGGACCTGCACGAGAGCGTGGCCCGTGTGCGGGCCGTTGTGCGCCGCACCGTGAACGTTCAGGCTGACGAAGTGTTGAAAATGAACGAAGTAGAGCTGAACATGTCCAGCTACACCGTGCGTATAAATGGAAAGGAAATAAAAGTGACGGCCAAGGAATTCGACCTGCTTTATGTGTTCCTGAGCTCCCCCAACCGCGTACTGTCGAGGCCCTACCTGATAGAGCGCGTCTGGGGCTACAACTATTTCGGCTCCCCGCGCACGGTGGACGTGCATGTGCGCAGACTGCGCTCCAAAATGGGCAAGGCCTCACGCTATGTGCATACAGTGCCCTGCGTGGGTTACAAGCTGGTGCCCGCAAAGTAGACAGGGGCTGTGCCGGTAACCGGCGGCCCAGTCGCCAGTCCGGCGGCTTAAACACAGGGGACATGGAAACAGCGGACTGGAGGATACGATGGCTGCACAGAAAATTCTGATAATTGACGACGATGCGCATCTGCGCGAGAGTCTGGCTGAGGTGCTGGATCTGGAGGGCTTTACCTGCTTTGAGGCCGGCAATGCCAAGTCCGGTATAGACTCCGCCAAAAAGAATATGCCCGAAGTGGTAATAATGGATATACAACTGCCCGATTCCTCCGGTTGCCAGATCTGCCAGGAGTTGCGCAGGTTTTCAAAGGACTTTATCCTGATCATGATGACCGGACGTTTCCTCTCCGCCGAGGAAAAAACGCAGGGCTTCTCCCTGGGCGCCGACGAATACATTACCAAGCCTTTTGATATACCTGAACTGTGTATCCGCATACGCCAGTTGCTCACCAGGAAGGCCAAATGAAAAAATACTGGTTACTGGTTACCGGTTACTGCTTACTTTTCTCCTGCCTGGCCTGCCAGGCTTTCGCCTTGCAGCCTTCCGCGGCGGCAAAGCCCGCCGGCGGCCGCATGGAGCTTTTTATCGAGGCCATGGATGGCCAGGGCTGGCAGTGGTTCTTCCTGGCCGATACGGTGAGGCGCCGCCTGGACGCGGCCGGGCTCATGGTATATCCGCTGGTAACCAAAAACAGCGATGGAACTTTTTCCGCCCGCCGTGGAGAGACGGAACTGGCCGAATCCGCGCGTCTTGCGGTGCTTGTAAAATCTTATCCCGGCAAGTTGCTCAACTACCTTAGCGCCCGCTCGCTTAGTCCGTCAAGCGAGGGTTGGCGCGATGCCGCGCTTTTTGCCGGGGTCAACCCGGACGAACTGGAAAAACTTGCCGCTTCCGAAGGGATTTTGGCCCTTGCAGCCGCGTATAAAAAATCCTCCGGAGCCGGCGTAACCGGCACCGCCATTTTTCTGGACGGGAAACGCTACGAGGGCTCGCAGCGCCTGATGCCGCTTTACGATGCCGTTAACGCCTCTCTGCCCGTCCGCCTCAGGCGGACGCTTCCGGCCGGCTACGTCCCCAAACCCAAACTGCCGCCCCCCGGCTTCTGGATTGTTACCGGTTCCGGCATAACCGGTAACGACGCGCTGGTGGGCGTGTTTGACAGGTATTTTGAGGGCATAAAACCGGCTATGCTTGATTACGACTCCGCCGAACGCGCGGCCAGATTCCCTTCCCTCGGGTTCGTTCCCTCCTACATCCTGGCCGCCGCTCCCGAGGCCAAAAACCGTCTTGATACCGAGATAAAGGCGGGGATTTTTAAGGAGAACGGCGGCTATCTGGTTTACGAGGACAGACAGCGCGGCGGTTTTTACGCCGGCCGGCCGGAAAAGAAGAATACTCTGGAGATTTTTGTGATGAGCCAGTGCCCCTTCGGGGCGCTGGCGGAGAACGCCGTGCTGGAGGCGGAAAAAAACAAGCTGTTGCCTGAAGGCCTGAAAGTTGAAATACACTTCATAGGAGACGGCAAGAAGGACGCTAATGGCGCTTGGGTCTTCTCCAGCCTGCACGGGCAGGCGGAGTGGGAGGAAAACGCCAGGCAGATCTTTATAGCTGAAAAATTCAGGGATAAATTTAATGCTTACCTGCTTGAGCGCAACAAGGAATATTCCTCTCCAGACTGGCAGAAGGCCGCTAAAGCCGCAGGGATAGACGCCGCTGCGGTGACCGCCGGCTTTGAGGAAGCCAAAAATCTCCTTGCCGCCGATTTCACGGCTACGGGAGAGCTTGGGATAACCACCTCCCCGTCGTTCATTGTTAACGGAAAGCGCTTTATGGTGGGGCTCGGGGAATTGACAAAGACCCCCGGCTTCGAGAAAATCCCTCCGCCCGGGCAGCCCGGAACCGGTTGCGCCAAGTAAGAGTAATCAATAGTAACTACACAGGAGCCTGTCGCACAAACCCCGCCATATAATATATAATTACCCGAACGCGCGCGTG
>CAZYFL010000298.1:0-3169 GCA_964646805.1 uncultured Elusimicrobiaceae bacterium
TGAGTTTCTGTCCGGGCTGGGCGTACATGCTGCCGTAGAGCAGCCTGAGGTTAGCCCAGGTTCCGCAGTAAAGCCCTGAAATGGCCTGTTCTTGGGAATTCTGATTTTCTCTCTCCGACGGAGAATTCTTCCCGGACGGTTAAAAAGGGTATGTAGTGGCGACTTTTGACTTTTTGCCTCTCCGTAGAGACTGCGGAAGCACGGCTATTTAAATCCTCCACCAAAGCAGTGATGCCACAAAAGCCTTTACATCAATGCCGTTGGTTTTGTAGCCTTAACCTATAGGTTAGCAACCTTTTGGTTTAATAATATGTTGGGACAATGGAGCGACTATGAACCCGTTCATCTTTGGAGAGGTGGTAAAGGATGCCAATTTTATTGACAGAAAAGCGGAACTGGAGGCCATTACGAAAGACCTTTTGGACTGTCAAAAGGTGTTCTTGATCGCACCTCGCAGGTATGGAAAGACCTCGCTTCTCCTTGCCGCCGCCGAAAGACTCAAAGCAAAGGGCGTAAGGGTAATTTATCTGGACCTTTTTAAAACCGCGTCGGTTGAACAGTTTGCCGCCGCATTGGGCAAGGCTGCTTCTGAAATGAGAAAACTGGGTTTTAGCGAGGCCGTTAATTTCATCAAAGATTTTGTTTCCGGTCTGAGGCCGCAGTTTTCCGTAAATCCGGATGGTTCCTTAAGTCTTGGCGTTGATGCTTCACCGCCACAGAAAGAGGTTTTCCAGATGATAGAGAACCTGCTGGCATACCCCCAGAAATTCGCTATCCGGGAAAAGAAACCGGTCGTTCTTATGTTCGACGAGTTCCAGGAGATAGTCAGCATAGGCGGGGAACCGTTGGAAAAGCTCATGCGCTCTATAATACAAAAGCAGCGCAATGTCGGGTATGCTTTCTGCGGTTCAAAAAAAACAATGATGAGCGAAATGGTCTCTAAGAAGTCCCGTGCATTCTTCGGTATGGGGCCGGTCACTCACCTTGAAAAGATACCATCTGAATATTTTGAAAAGTACCTTGCGGAAAATTTCCGCAAGGGCGGTTTTTACTGCCCAAAAGAGACCTTGCGGTCCATCGTCATTTCCGCCGGCGGCATACCATACTATATTCAATACCTAGCGCACGAGCTATGGGATCTTAAAGCCGAAGAAAAGAAAATCACGGATGCCGATGTCACCCAGGCCGTAGCCATGATAGCCAGAAGGAATACGCCGCTTTACCAGAACCTCTGGGAAAACCTGCCACAAACGCAAAAGCGGTTACTGCAAGGTCTGGCCGCAAATCCAGCGGCCGCTATATTCAGCGGAGACTTCATGACCAGATTCCAGTTAAAATCTTCCGCGCTGGTAAAAAAATCTCTGAGTTTATTGGCATCAAAAGACATCATAGAGAAGGAAGGCGCTGACCACGTCTTTACGGATTATTGGATGGGGGTGTGGGTGCGGCAAAACTGTTCTTAATTGCGGGACACCCCTAACCTCGCCGGCTACACGCTTATATTCCTCGCGCCGCACCTGGTCCAACACGGTGGACAGGTGGTGCAGGAAAAATAAAACTCCGGCAAGAGACAACCGCGAGCTGCCGAAACCGGCAGTCATATCTCAAACCTCGAGAAACGACCCAAAAAGGCCTGCTGGTGGAAAAAGTAGTAATCCCCCGGCCCAGTCCGGAACTCCTGCGGGAAATAATTTAGCGCTTAAGACTTCTCTTACCCAAAAGCTCATGTAAGCCCAAGCCCGTCATCTATGAAAAAGGAAGTCAGGAGACTGCACTCCAGATATACAGATATCCTGAAATTTCAGCATAAGGGCGCCGGTGCCGAATTTTAGACAAAACAGTGCAGGTGTTTACAGGTTGCTTCGCCTTCGTCCCGCCCATGCGGCATGGGCGGGGCTTCGGCTCGCAATGACACATTCCTTCCCTCCTTGTGGGGGAGGGTTAGGTAAAGCGGCCATACCTATGATCTTTGCAGATTCCTTCCCCCCTTGTGGGGGAAGGTTAGGATGGGGGGCTAAAAGCGCCCCGGCCGATCCCCCCACCTCAATCCTCCCCCACAAGGGGGGAGGAAGACTGCACGATAGCTAAGTGACTGGCATTGAGGCTAAATCAACCCTTATGCTGAAATTTCAGACGGATATCTAACCCCGGTGTGCTACAGTTGCAGAAAACAATTCGGCCGGAAGCTCCTCGTTGCTTCCGGCCGAATATGACCGTTCTGTTAAAGGAAAAGGCTTAGATAAATCTTATATCCAGTTTTTTTCCAAAAACATTCGCCACCTTCCAGAGTGTAGTAAAAGAAGGGATGTGGTGTTCATCTTCAAGCCGCGATACCACCTGCTGTTTAGTGTTAATCTCCACGGCCAACTTTGCCTGCGTCATATGAGCTTTCTCCCTAAGCTCAGCGATCTGATGCGCAAGTTTTAACTCAACGAACGCTAACTCGCAACGCTCGCGTACTTCGGGATTTTTAAATATCTCTTTTTTATAATCCGCGAAGTTATAGTGCTCCCTTTTTTGTGCTTTCCTCTCTCCATTCTTTTTCATTCTATTCCCCCGTTTTTTTTGTGGTTGTGTGTAGTTAATAAAATTCGTTTTCGGGGGGCAACAATCCTTTCAGCTATAAAGCGAACTTTGTTGTATTGCCGCAAATGGATTTAGCAAACTAACCTTTTCTTAAGAAGTAATCCGCTCTGATGTTAAGGGCCTTAGTTATCTCAGTGGGAGGGACAGCCTCGGACTTTTTAAGGAATCCGTGCGTCAAGACAATTATCTCTTTGTCAAAGAAGTAGAGGAGCCTGACTTCCAGGTGTCCCAGGGATGTGCGCAGTTCGTATATCTTATCCCTTAAGAGCGCCGCCCGCGGGCGCTGAGCCTGGTAGCCGTATTCCTCTAAGAACATTATGTCTGCCACTATTTTATCTCTAAGCTTCGTCTGCAGTGCATCTAAAAAATTTTTAACAAGATTCTCTCCACGCGATGATATGAAAAATTTAACCTGGAACATCACTTCCTCCATTGGACTCTTTAAAATTTGGTAGTACAACCTTCATGTTGTAAATAGTATACAACTCGGAAGTTGTAATGTCAAGGGGCCAATTGCGACCGTTGGCAGGAATACCTGTATATCCATATATACGGATATCCGACTAATACTACAGTCTGCTGA
>CAZYFL010000299.1:0-3162 GCA_964646805.1 uncultured Elusimicrobiaceae bacterium
TTCACTCACTGCGGGTATCATATAACGGCTATTATCCGAGTTTTCCAAACTCGTGACAGGGGTTCGACTCCCCTTACCCGCTCATCAAAAATAATGGCTAAGATTAGCCATTATTTTTGTTAAATTATTGACAAAGATGGTCAATTTTGGTAGTCTATATCCAAGCTGAAAATCAAAAAACGTTCGATACACCCAAGGGGAGGTAACATAAGATGCTGCCCAGCGCTTTCTGGATGGTGATTAATTACGTCTGCAACAACCGTTGCCTCTACTGTTACGCGGCCGAAGGCCGCCGGCTGCCAGACCAGAGCCAGGATTTGATGGGCTTTGATTACGCAGCTGAAGTAATGGAAGAGATGAAGAGGTGCGGGGCCAAAGAGTGCCTCTTAATCGGCGGCGAGCCGACCATGTATTCCAAACTGTCCGAACTCGTTCGGTTTGGAACCAAACTGGGTTTAGAAATGACCCTGGTTTCAAATGGACGGAAGTTTGCCGACCGCCGATTCGTTACCGAACTGAAAGAGGCAGGCTTGGCCCACGCCAGCGTATCGATTGAGGGGGCCACAGCCAATAAACACGATAAGATAACCCAATCCACAAGCTTTGAGGAAAGCTGTGAGGGGTTAAAAAATCTTATTAGCGAGAGCGTATCCTGTAACAGCGTTTTGACCGTCAGCCTGCTGAATACGAGCGAGATTGTTCCTTTAGCGAGACTCGTTCATGGTTTTGGAACGAAGAACATACTTTACAATTTAAGCCTTCCTTCGATTGGAAAAGATGGCGTTGAAAATTGCCATTCGCCCAATCCCCAGCAGTATGCTGATTTGATAAGCGAAGCCTATCTTCAGCTTAAAAAGGAAGGCATCAGCGTTGGTTTTTATGCCACCGTGCCACTCTGCTTATTTGATCAGCAGGTGCTGGGGCAGATGATGGACGATAAGGCGATTGGACGAAATTGCCACTGCCATATTTTTCATGGCACTGGCGTAGCGTTCGAACCAAACGGCAATATTTTGCCGTGCACCCACTTCGTTAATGCCCCGATTTTTAACGCAAAGGGTCCTGATGGCCACTTTGTCTACAAAGGGTCGTTTGACCGGGAGTGGGAAGAAGGAACGGCGCATAAGAAGTTCATTGAGACGGTCTGGAAGTATCCCACCGAGCATTGTAAGTCCTGCAGTTTATGGGGGAAATGCGTTGGTGGTTGTCCGCTGCTCTGGTTGGAATTTAATCCCAAAGATTTCATAGTAAAGGAGGTGATACCGGATGAAGACGACGACCGCGACGGAAGTGTTGCTGGCCCGCAAGGGGAACGCTGAGCAGGCGGACCCCAAGCGCACGCCGCCCCCCGAGCCGACGGAGGGCAACGACCGCAACTGCGACTGCAAGAAGTAGGCATTCGCAAGCGCGAGCCGCAGCTAAACGGCTGGGTCGGGGAATTATCCCCGACCCTTTTCTATTTATTATAATTTTTTATACTTCTTTTTTCTTTTTCCTGCTCAAAATCATCATTACAAATAATACCGCAAAACCTATCAGCGAGCCGTAAGAGGATAAGCTAAAAGCGTAGTGCGGGGAAACATTTTAATTTAATTCACAAAATGTCGGAAAATTGACAGGACGGCTAAAAAATGGTATTAACACTTTAAAAATTCCAGGAGTTTAAAACATAACTATCAAGGAGGAGTGAGATGAGACAGCTGTGGATGGCGGTTATTGTGGCCGTGACGATTATTCTGTTGGTGGGTTGCGAGGAGGCGCGGCCTACCACAGAGAAATTGCTCGGAACCTGCAAGGGCACAGCCAAGGAGGACTTGAAAAGGTTTAAAATCGAAGTTGAGCCGTTGCTCAAAAAAGCTTCTCGCTTGGAAGCGCTGGATGCCGAAGAGAGGGTCGGACTGGAGAGCGAGCTCCGTTCCACATGGCGGGTTTGGAGCTGTGTATTTATGGTGGACTGCTCTGTAGCCGCGAGCTCCATTCCTCATGAAATGAAGACAGATGAAGGCAAGAAGTTTGCCTTTCACCACCCGGCTTGCGCCAAGGGTATGCGTGATTTTTTGCGTGGCGTGGCGTTTAAAGCCGATGAAGTGCAGAGGAGGAACACTTCTTCGGAACTGGCGGATGCCCCGCCTTTAAGCCCGCTTAAACCGGCGGTGACCAAAACCGTTAAGGACACGCCGGTGTCAGGCAAGAAATAAGGGGGTGGAGATAGAATGGGGCGGTCCCGAGCACTCGGGACCGCCCCATATTTTTTAATTATTTTTCAGGATCAATCTGGGCAACACCCCGATCCGGTTCTTTGTCATCTTGTCTGGGCGGTTCTTCTAGATCGCGATCGTAGATAGAAGGCGCATAAACCCTCGGTCGGCGTTGTTCTGTTTTTTTCCTTTCTTCGTCCTCATCTCTTTTCATCCTGTTTATTTTCCCTGCATCTGGGACAAAATCAGGGACATGTCTTCTTTCCATATTTTTAGGTTAATTATTAGCTTTTTTAATTTACCACCCCTTGGTTTATTTGGCAAGTTCTCTTGACAAAGACGCTAAAAATAGTATAATGATAACACTTAACGCGGTGGTTTCAATTAAACGCGGTAGTAGCTCAGTTGGCTAGAGCGTCTCCTTGCCAAGGAGAAGGTCGCCGGTTCGAATCCGGTCTACCGCTCCCTGAACTGATGCTTGGCATCTAGTTCAGGGCTGTGAAGCGAGCGTTAGCTCTGCTTTACAGCCCACAATCTACTTTTATGTATTATACCTATATCCTTCAAAGCCTGAAGGATAAAAAGTTATATATAGGGTTTAGTCACGATTTAAAAGATAGGATGGACAGACACAGGAGAGGCGAGGTGCTTAGCACTAAGGACAGAAGGCCATTAAAGTTAATTTTTTATGAGGCCTTTTTAGATAAGGGAGACGCCCTTCGTCGAGAAGAGTATTTTAAGACGAATCAGGGCAAGAAAGCATTAAAATTGATGCTTAGAGTTTATTTAGGAGGGGGAAGATGAAAGACACATCCACAAACCAGATGCTATGCATCGGTTTGTGGCACATCTATAAACTAGATGCTACGCATCAGTTTATAGCACAGCGCGGGGTAGAGCAATTGGCAGCTCGTCGGGCCCATAACCCGAAGGTTCCCGGTTCGAGTCCGGGCCCCGCAACAAA
>CAZYFL010000300.1:0-3147 GCA_964646805.1 uncultured Elusimicrobiaceae bacterium
CTGCTTTTTCAATCGCTGGGCGTGAACAGTTTTGTAATTGTGCGCATAATGGAGCCTTTCTGGTTTATAGCGGCTCTGCTCGGCGTGTTGTACCTGAAAGCGGACGCGGGGCGTGTTAAGACCGCAGGGGCCGATGAATAATAACCTGGCGGCGCGATTTTCTCTGCCTGGACTTCTCAGGGCCGCCCGCGAAATAAAGGCGCAGGGCAGTCCGGCCGTATTTAAATCCGCCGTATTGTATTCGTATTTCCGCCTGTTTTTCCTGGGGCTTTACGGTGGCGGGGGGAAAATCGTTGAAGCCGCCGGTTTTAAGGTTAAATACTGTACCGTTGAATCCCTGCTTTATCTTTTCAGGGAAATATTTATAGACCAGTCAT
The DNA here is from genome assembly GCA_964646805.1 of uncultured Elusimicrobiaceae bacterium. Classification (GTDB taxonomy): domain Bacteria; phylum Elusimicrobiota; class Elusimicrobia; order Elusimicrobiales; family UBA9959; genus UBA9959. The sequence goes on from CAZYFL010000300.1 coordinate 378, forward strand.
ATTGGTTTACAGCTGAAACGCCCCGGCCCTTTATTATAGATTGCGGCGCGAACATAGGCATGGCCTCGCTTTACTTCAAGGCGCTCTATCCCGCGGCTGAAATACTCGCTTTTGAGCCCGATCCGGACGCTTTCGCCTGCCTCGGGGAAAATATAAGGCTTAACGGTTTATCCGGGATAGAGATAAAAAATAAGGCGCTTATGGGCGCCGCAGGGGAAACAGAGCTTTACGCTTCTAAATCCGGGCCGGGGTCGCTGCTTGTCAGCGTGTTGCGCGCAAGGGCGGACGGGCCCGCGCGGAAGGTACCGGCGGCAAAACTTTCCGAGTATATCACCCGGCCGGTGGATTTACTTAAAATAGATATTGAAGGCGCGGAAACGGAGGCGCTTCTGGAACTGCGCGCATCGGGCAGGCTCTCAATGGTTAAACGGCTGATAATGGAATATCATCATCATATAGACAAGGCCGCCGATTCGCTTTCGGAGATACTTGGAGCGCTTGAATCCTCCGGTTTCGGTTATCAACTGGGCGGTTCGCTGGAAAGACCGTTTCACGCCGGGCAGTTCCAGAATATCCTGATATATTCCTATAACAAAACAAGCCAGGCTATGACAAGTGGTAGAATATCCCGATGCCGGAACATACTCTGAAGGTAACGGTGCTTGAGCCCCAAAAGGGCTGGGCCCCTGTGAATATCGGGGAGCTGCTGCGGTATCGGGAGTTGTTTTATTTTCTTGCCAGGCGCGACATAAAAGTGCGCTACAAGCAGACCGTGCTTGGCGGCTTGTGGGCTATAATACAGCCGGCTTTTACAATGATAGTGTTTTCCGTTTTTTTCGGGCGCATGGCGCACATGCCGTCGGACAATATTCCGTATCCCATTTTCGTTTATTCCGGGCTGCTCGCCTGGATATATTTTGCCAATGCGCTTTCCGCCTCGGGGGAAAGCATGGTGACCGGTTCAAATCTTATAAGCAAGGTTTACTTCCCAAGGCTGATAGTGCCCGCGGCGGCTGCGGCGGCGGGTTTGCTTGACTTTTTTATTGCCTCTCTGCTGCTTGGCGCCATGATGCTCTGGTACGGCATATATCCGGGCGCAGCGGCGCTGTTGTTTCCTGTTTTGGCCGGCCTTACCTTTTTATGCGCCGTGGGAGCCGGCTTGTGGCTGGCGGCTTTGAACGTTGAGTATCGTGATATACGCTATAGTATCCCCTTCCTTATACAGTTGTGGCTGTTCGCTTCTCCGGTAATCTATCCGTCAAGCATAGTTCCCGCCCGCTATCAGTGGCTGATAGCCCTTAATCCTATGGCAGGTGTGATAAAAGCCTTCCGGGCCTGCCTGTTGGGCGCTCAGCCTGTTGACTGGCCTTCTCTCGGCATTTCAACGGCCGTCATAGCGTTGCTGCTGGTTTCCGGCCTGTATTATTTCCGGAGAATGGAAAGAACCTTCGCGGATGTGGTTTAGAGCTTATGAGCGAAACTGTAATTAAAGTTGAGGGCCTTTCCAAGCGCTACCGCATAGGAGCCAGGGAAGGATACCGCACTTTCCGTGAAACGCTTGTTGAGGCGGCGCAGGCCCCTTTCCGGCGGCTGGCTGCGCTGGGCCGTCCTGTTCCGGAAGAGGAAACCGTCTGGGCTTTGAAGGACGTCTCTTTTGAGGTAAAACAGGGCGAGGTGCTCGGCATAATAGGGCGCAATGGCGCCGGCAAGAGTACGCTGCTTAAGATACTTTCGCGGATTACGGAGCCGACTTCCGGAAGGGCGGAGCTCCGCGGCCGCGTGGGTTCGCTGCTGGAGGTGGGAACCGGCTTCCACCCTGAATTGAGCGGCAGGGAGAACGTCTATCTCTACGGCGCGATATTGGGCATGTCCAGCATTGAGATCAGCCGCAAATTCGACGGGATAATGTCTTTCGCCGGGATAGAGAGATTTATAGACACGCCGGTCAAGCGCTACTCCAGCGGCATGTACATGCGGCTGGCATTTTCCGTGGCCGCCCACCTGGAACCGGAAATCCTTATTGTGGATGAAGTTCTTGCCGTGGGCGACGCGCAGTTCCAGAAGAAATGCATGGGCAAGATGGAAGCTGTCGGCAAAGAAGGCCGGACCGTGTTATTTGTCAGCCATAATCTTACGGCTATGAAAAATTTGTGCGACAACGGTATTCTGCTTGAAGAAGGCGCGGTTAAGTTTGCCGGCGGCATGGGGGAGTGCGTTGACTGTTATCTGGCGGACGCCTCGGCCAGGGCGGTAGTGAATAACCAGTGGGATTTTGATAAAGCTCCGGGCACGGATAAAATTAAGGTAAAGAGCGCCTGCGTCCGGTACCCTGGAGACAGGCTTACCGTTAAGACCCCGTTTGATATTGTCACTGAATTCTGGAATTTAGAGGAGGGATTGCCTGTTAACGTAAGCATGCATTTGCACGATATCTCCGGGAATTTGGTTTTTAATATCGCCACGCAGAATATCCCCTTAAAAAAAGGCCTGCATCGGACAGTTTTTCATATCCCCGGCGAGCTGCTGAATGACGGCTATTATACAGTCCAAAACTATTTTGTCACGGCCGCGCGGGTGTGTTTTAACCATAACAATGCGAATTCCTTTGAAGTGGCGGAAAACAGGGAGATTTCAGAGTGGCACGGTAAGTGGTTAGGCGCAGTGCGGCCGACATTCATCAAAAATGAATATTACTTAATAGAAGGCTTGTAACTGCTCAGGTAGACAGAATTCAGAATTCAGGAGTCAGAATGAAGATGTTGGAGGCTTA
>CAZYFL010000301.1:0-3134 GCA_964646805.1 uncultured Elusimicrobiaceae bacterium
TGAGCAGATTCGCAGAGGCTAAAATCGTCGTCGGAACCAGGCGATAGCCACCCTCGCAGCGGTCGGAGGCGTTCAAAACAGCGGCAAGGCAGACACCCTCGCCCCGGGGGTTGGGTGAGCCGCCGGGGTCGGGGCAGTATACAAGACCAAGGGAAATTTAAGGAGGTTTCTCCCAGAAGGAGGCCACGCCTCCCCGCACCAAGTCATCAGCCAACAGTCCCGCCAGATGCAGTCGGGTCTTGCCGTCGCGTATCTCCGGTTGGAGATTTCTTTGGAAGAATAGTGAGGTGAGAAAAAGTGCCAGATAGAGGATCAGCCGGATTGCCAGCATGGCGGTCGGGTGGTGGTGATAGCAGTGGTTGAGGTACCAGTGCTGCGTCAGTTCTCCAAAGCCGCGCGTCTCCTCGTCCCATCGGGCGTGCCCCCAGCGTCGGATCATATTCGCCGGCGGTTGTTGGGCATCGGGGAATACCACCGCCCAGCGCCAGTCTTCTATCACTTCACGCTCCACCCACTTCCCGGCCACCCGCTCCCGCTTGATGTACTTCTTGAGTTCTCGCACGACCCGGATGCGCCGGGGTCAGGCACTGCAGACTTTCGAAATGGAACTCACGGATTTACAGCAACAGGTGCTTCATTTACTTGGGGCGCCTAACATCTACGCGTCAGGCAGGTAAGTGCCCCGGAAATTCGCGGATATTGTCTTCGTGAAGTGCGGAATGGGGGACTAGAGACTTGCTTAAGATTTTAAATTACCTGAAAACCGTGTAGCGTCCCCTGATATGACGCGAGGGTTTTTATGCCTGAACGCGGCGAAGTGCTCCATGTCGCGGTTATCGCTTGATCGTAATCAAGACCAAAAGGCCTATAACATCGGGGCCATTTAACTTCCGGTCCGGGGGCCTTTGGCCTCTAGCGGACCGGAGCTTATTACTGTTACACTAACAGTACACCGCCAGCGCAACAGATAAATTTTGGAGTTCAAGTCAGGCAGACGGCACGGCGACAATAGTTTAAGGAGAACTGATAAATGAAAAAAATAGCGTTACTTTTGGCGGTTATATCTTCCTTCGGAACGGCGGCAATGGCCTCGAATTACCCGTCGGACTACATGAACCAGAGCGCGGTGGCCATAGCGGCGGGCCCGGCGGTACTGGCCGAGGTCAGCTCCGCGCAAAGCAATTACAAGTACGTGATAGGCTACAAGAAATCCGGAATACTTGCCGGTAAAGCGGATCACGTGGACGCCTACGTGAAGATCTCCTACAAACTGATACCGTTCAATGGCGGTGGCGGCTACGTCAATTCTATGACGGCGGAGCGCCAGATAAAGCTCATGCCCGAATGGAACGGGACCGGCTATATCAGCGGCGAACTCGCGCAGTACTCCAGCTACGGCACCGACGGCCTTCTTTTCCTTCCGTCGCAGGCGCTTACCTACAACAGGCTGGAAATAGAGAAGATAGAGCTGGCGTTCAACGTGAACGGCCAGTGGGACTCCAACAACTCAGTCAATTACTCCATACTGACCAACACTCTCTACCGCGCAGGAGAAAGGTTCCGGTCCGGGTATGCCTCCCAGGCCATAGCGATAGACACCTGGAACTTCATCGTGGGAATGATGAGGAAGTAATCTTATAAGGATAAAGAGAACAGCCGGCCAAAAGCCGGTTGTTTTTTTCATTGGCGCAACACTAAGAATTATCCAATGCAAGATGAGCATGAGAAAAAACCCGTTTCCAACGCAGGATGAGCATGAAACCTGTTTTGGCTTGCAAAAGAGGTGTTTTCCGTCCATAATCTGTAACCATGACCACACAAATGGACGATTCAGGGATAACGACAGTCAGCCAGATAGAAAAACTCTTAGCCGCCTCGGAGGGGCTCAAACTAAAAAGCGCTTCCCGCAACGATAAATACGGGGAAATAGGGGACAGCGCCCTATTATTGTGGACGAGTTGCTTGTTTTTTAGGATATCATTCAAATTATGCCAAGACTGGCAAGAATAGGAAAATAGGTCGCTGTCCCCTGGAAATCCCGTCATGAGCCAGATTTTTCTTATTTCCGCTGGAATTGCATAGTCTGCTATAGTACAATAGTATATATGAAGCACATTTATGTATGGGGAATCGTCCTCCGGTACGGCTCAAAAAGTAATTATGAATATAAAAAATAATTGGAAAAACCGCTGGCGGTTAGTTGCCACGCTGGCGTTTGGCGCCGTTCCGGCCCATGCCGTTATGGACGGGGCGGGGCATGATTTCTTCCCTGTTGCGGCGATCTTCACGGCATCCGCCACAATAACCTATACCGATGCGGTCAACGCCGGACTGACGGTCTCTTCCGGGCTTGTGGTCAACAACGGTACCATCGCCCTGGCGGTGTCCGGCGGTAGCGTCGGTATCGGGACAGGTAGTCCAACGGGGAAGATTCATGTTTCAACAGGTACAGGTGCAACATCAATATTTGTTTCGGGTTCGGGTTCAACAGCGGGCAACGTCGGCATCGGGACGGCGGGGCCGACAGCGGAGTTGCATGTAGTCGGGGTATCATCAATAACCACATCCATCACGGTCAATGGCGTTGAATATGCCTATGTGCCGAGGGGCCAGGTTAGTTTTTTTAATCTGACATCCTGCCCTTCCGGTTGGACGGCCCTCACAGCCGCCCAGGGCCGGTACCTGGTCGGACTACCCTCCGCAGGTACCTTGGCGGCGACAGTGGGAACGGCTTTGACTAACCAGGAAAACCGTCCAACAGGCAGTCATGTTCATCCTGTCGTGGATGCAGGTCATACTCATTCCATCCAATTGTATAATTCCACCAGTGGATCCTCCAACCAGATACCAGGACAAAATAGCGGATCCCTGGGCTCTCAAGGGGGAGCAGCATCCGCCACAACAGGAATAACGATTTCAGCCCCTTCCGCCTCCGTTGCAGACACTAATGCTCCATATATGCAACTTCTTGTATGTTCTAAAGACTGACCTGCCCCCCAGGTTTTAGGGTACGTTGGGACGGGGACGCGGCTGACTTTCTTACGGAGTCGCCTTAAAGAATACTATGGAAAGCGGCGGCAGGGTCAGCCTGAGCGAATAGGGACGGCCGTGCGAGGGAGCGGCTTCCGCGGGTA
>CAZYFL010000302.1:0-3115 GCA_964646805.1 uncultured Elusimicrobiaceae bacterium
ACTGTTGGGACCTTTGCCACACCACCAGGTCATCAAATCTTGTCGCTGGCATCTTTATTCTGACTCCTGAATTCTGAATTCCATCTCAGGTAGACAGAATTCAGGAGTCAGAATTCAGAATAGCCTGCCAATAAGCCTCCAACAGCTAAACCGCAAGCACAAACTGTTGGGACCTTTGCCACACCACCAGGTCATCAAATCTTGTCGCTGGCATCTTTATTCTGACTCCTGAATTCTGAATTCCATCTACCTGAGTAGTTACAGTCCTGAAACAAACCGCGAGAGGCTTGTGGCCTCCCGCAGTGGGCGGTACGCCCTGCCTGCCGGCAGGCGGGTGGATTACCGCTTGGAGAACTGGAAGCGTTTCCTGGCCTTGGGCTGGCCGGGTTTCTTTCTTTCCACCATGCGGGAGTCGCGGGTAAGGAACCCTGCCTTTTTCATGGAGGAGCGGAAGCTGTCTCCGAGGCCGGCTATCGCGCGGGATATGCCGTGGCGTATCGCGCCGGCCTGGCTGGAAAGTCCGCCGCCGTTAACCTTTATCACGCAGTCAAATTTCTGGTCTTTGGCGAGATCGAATGGGGAGTTGATGACATGCCGGAGCCTGGGGGTGTTGCCGAAATAGGCTTCCGGGGTTTTGCCGTTGATGGTCAGTTTGCCTTCGCCGCCCTGGGACATGCGTATCTGGGCTACGGAAGTCTTGCGGCGCCCGGTGGCGAGTATGAGGTTCGTGTTTTCCATGGTTTCCTTATTCCTTAATGCCTGCTGCGTCCGCGGTCTTCGCGGTTTTGGGGAGGGGGAACTGTGTCTGCGTTCCGGGGAAAATGCGGAGGCGCTTCATGCGCTTGTCGCGCAGCCTGTTGTCGTCGAGCATGCGCCGTACGGACAGCTCCAGCACGCGGGTGGAATTATTTTCCAATTGCCTTTTGTAGGGAATGATCCTTGCCCCGCCGGCGTAGCCGGAGTGGCGAAAGTAGAACTTAGCCTCAGCCTTGTTGCCGGTAATGCGCACTTTATCCGTGTTTGTCGCCACAACAAAATCTCCGCAATCCACATTGGGGCAGAAGTCGCGTTTGTGCTTACCCATCAGGAGGACGGCTATCTTTGTGGAGAGCCTGCCAAGCACCTGGCCGGAAGCGTCCAGGAAATGCCATTTCCTGGTTTTTTCGGCCGTGTCTGCTTTGGGTAAAGTGGTTTTCTGTATCATGATAGAACTATCATATCAGATTTTCCCCGCTTATTCAACTTCGCCGCCCCATATTTTTCCGTTTTCACAGAAGCGGCGTTTCTTCAGGCCGCCGCTCCCGAAGAAAGCCGTGGAGGTTTTGGCTTCGGAAATCTCATCGTTCCCTGCGCGATATGACTCTATATAGGGAGGGAGTTTATCATTTACCCCATTCATGCAGAGCGCAGCCGGCACATAGCAGAGCATGTAACGCCCCCTGGCTCCGTCGCTTATTATCCTAAGCTTAACCGGATCTTTCTGAAGCACGTCCTCCGGACAGTCGGTGGCGCGGAGCAGCCACAGGTACTCAGGCTCCGAGATTTCCTTGTAGCCGCTCTTTTCCGCCTCCGCTATATCCTTGTCCGCCTGCCTGGCCTGCCGGCTGGCCGGCGCCGGTTCGTAGGTGAGCAGCCAGGTCTTGGTTCCAGGGGAGGACTTCCTCCATAGTTCCTCCCCTTCGGGAGTAAGCTTGCCGCCGGGATCGAAAACCGGCGCGCCCGCCAGCGTACGCAGCGTGAAAATCTCCCTCAGGCCGATGCCCTGCTCTTCAAAAAATTTTATAGCTTCGCGCGTGGCGTGAAAAATATAGGTCTTGTAGCCGTTACCGGTCAGCAGCAACCTAATGCCTTCCGCGGTCTTGCGCTCGGCGGTCAACCCCCTTGCCGACGGGGCCTTCTTTTTGAGGTAATCCACCGCGCCGCCTGTTTCCGCAGCTTTTATGGCCTTGAAAAGCTTTATGTCCTCCGGTTGCAAGGCTGTCTTTTTTCCGTCTACGGCCAGGCGCAGCTTGAGTTCCTCAAGCATCTGCGCGCTGGTAAGCGTGTCTGTTTTAGGCTCTTCTTCTCTTATGCGCGCCATTTTGTCGCCGGGCTCCGGTTGCTTGTTGCCCGTGGGGGGCGGTTCCGGGATTTTCGCGCGCGCTTTTTCTTTTTTCAGCGCCGTCCGTTCCAGGCCGGCCTTTATCAGCGCCAGATAGTAGCCGGCATCCAGGCTGGAGTCGCGTTCCGCAAGGGCGAGGCCTTTGGCGTAGGAAGCTGCGGCCCTGCCTGAGTCTCCGCGTTTTTCCAGCGCTTTCGCCAGGTAGTAGCGCGCCTGATAGCTTGACGGAAAGATTTCAACTCCCTGTGCGAGAGTTTCAGCCGCCTTGAGGGGATTGCCGGCTGCGGCGTAGGTAAGTCCCAACTCGCGGTAGACAGGATAAACGGTGGGTTCCAGCTCCAGCGCTTTTTTGCAGTTTGAGAGGGCCTCCCGGGTCTTTGCGGAAACCCGCATGGCTTTGCAGGCTCCCAGGTACCAGGCGTAGTATTCACTCTTCTTTTTCAGCATTGCCGCGGAGATGGCGGCCAGCGTCCAGGCGCGGCCTGTCGAGTTCTCCGGTAGAAGTTCAACAGCGTAAAGGAAAAGCTCTTTGTCCTGCGGCGCCGTTTTTAAGCCTTCCACCGCTATATCAAAAGCCCTGCCCTCGGATCCCGGCGCCGCCGCTTCGCGGGCACGCTTAAGCTCTTCCCCGGCGCCGGCCGTTCCGCATAAAAACAGCGAGGCGGCCAGCAGGCCGGCCGCCGCTAAGATTTTTCCTAGGCGACAGTATGTCTTCATCTTACTTTAGCCTTTAGCCTTAATCCTTCAGTCTTTCCCCGTAACTGCTCAGGTAGCCAGAATTCAGGAGTCAGAATTCAGAATATCTCGTCGCCGACATCCTCATTCTGACTCCTGAATTCTGACTTCTGGCTACCTGAGGCGGCCAGCAGGCCGGCCGCCGCTAAGATTTTTCCTAGGCGACAGTATGTCTTCATCTTACTTTAGCCTTTAGCCTTAATCCTTCAGTCTTTCCCCGTAACTGCTCAGGTAGCCAGAATTCAGGAGTCAGAATTCAGAATATCTCGTCGCCGACAT